>DAKQ01000159.1 GCA_002496635.1 Euryarchaeota archaeon UBA82
ACTTGTTCGCATTAAGGTCTCACCGGGTGCTGAAATTGGTTCCTTTGCCTCTGAAGTTACCGGGTGGGACGGAATCGAAATCATCTACGAAGTTTCTGGGGAAGCTGATTTGGTCGCTCTGGTTCACGTCGATGACACTGTTGCTCTTCGACAATTGCTTGACAAGATGTGGATGGCTGCTCCAAATGAAATCGCTTCCACCACAACTGAATTGGTTCTTGAACAATATTGATTCGTTCAATGAAGCCATGTCTGCAGATTTTTATCTGCAGAATAAGCGATTTAGTTTCTTCGCATAGAATAACAATCATTGGTTGATTAATGTTTCTTGATACGAGAAATATACCTGGGCGATCATAACTACGATTAAACTAATCATGTAAAAACTCGGGCGAGGTATGATCTCAAACCCTGTATCAGCCCCTAGTGTAATGAATGCAGTCAACTGGATCAATAAATACCCGCCAACCGTACATATGAGTGCTCCTTTTGAAGTAGCCCAGCGCTTATAGTATGCCCTTTCTATCATTTTTATACTTATTTCGAGATTACCTGATTCCGTCATGTGCACTATTATTCTGAATGTTATATGGGCGATTTGAAACAATAGTGCAATTATTACAAGAAGCATGAATATCAGGCCAACAAATGCTAAAAAAGCGTCTTCAGTAGATAGCCCTTCAAACCAACTTACAGTATTACTTACACCATAAAACGACCCTTTGACTCCAAATGGGGTAATCCCCACAGATATTTCGCCTGACAAAAGGACGATCCAATTAGAAAACAATCCAAAAATCAGAAGAACTCCGCCTAAACCATGAGCGATATGGGAAAATGTCGTAATACTATTATTTGGATCTCCTGTAGATGTTCGTGCCAAAGTATCGCTTTCCCCCCACTCAAATTCTCCCTCGCAGAAAGGGCATTCAAACAGCCCTGATGCATCATCATCTAATTCAATGTGCTCTTCACAGTGGGGGCACTCAATGACAACCATGTCTAGAAGACATCATGTTTCAATTTAGATGTTCTCCCGACGCTAATGTTTCTCGGGGATGGGTTAGAATTGATTGTTACGAGGCTAGGATAACAGCAGATTATGTTGAGAAAGAATAAAGTTCTGGAATGAATAACACGGTTTCACATGATTCCTGCCCAGCAACCCCAAATGTACCAAGCGCCCGCTCAAACGATGCCCGCACCTCAGGCAAATATTGGCCTGCCCATGCATTATTTGGCCTCACCTAAATCTAATCGCGGATTATTTGTTGCTGGAGGAGTCCATGTAGTATACACGGTGGGAATATTTGTTCTCGCCTTTGTTACTACGCTTTTTGAACCCGATTCCGATTATTATGAAGACGCTCACTTGTTTTATTCCATGAGCCAATCGACGTTTTATCTCATGATTCCTGCGTTTGTTGTTTCTCTCGTCTCTGTCTACGCAGCTTTGAATGTTAATTGTAACAAGTTATTTGCTGCCTTAGTGCCCCCTATTAGTCATTTTATCTGCTACCTTATCTGGTGTCTTATTGCGGCTTCTGCGGCGCCGAGCGAGGCTGATTTCTCAGAAGCATGGGAACAGGTTTTTGGTGATGATTTCTTCGAAGTTGCAGTTCCAATAGTAACATCTCATGTGGTGTTATGTGCTGGAATAATGGGCTTAATATCCATTAGTTCGGATGAATAATTAGAGTTCATTCGGAACTGGGGTCTGATCCATATGCAGGAATGCATAGACAGCCCACCATGTGACGATGTCCCATGAATGAACGAGGTTTGCCTCTCCAGTTGCGTTATCTGTAAGCATGTATTCTTCCATCGTCTCTAACTTATCACAAGTCTTGTGATAGCATGGATATCCATCGACAACGCCGTTCCATCCCAGGGTTGCAACACCAATTTGTTGGAATGGATCGTGGTCACTTCGAGCAGTTGGTGATTCATAAATTGCAACAACATCGTCGTACTGGTTTTGCCACAATGGGCTCTCTCCATTAGCAGCCCATTCCTCTCTTCCACGCTCAATTTGGTATCCGAGATCGAAAGCATCTGCGCCAATCCATTCGGCTAGATGGTACATGCCTGGTTGATCGATAACATCACCCGTTCCATCTGGACCGAGGTAGACAGAGAGCGCATAATCGCCTGGATAGTTGATTCCAGCCATGTCGAGGTTCAGATAATTACTAATTGTGACTTCATCAGGAACATCTCCGGTAAAGGCACTTGACCCCCATAGCCCTTCTTCTTCTGAAGACCAGAGACAGAAGACCATTGTACGGCGTGCGTCGAATTCTGCAAGGACGCTTGCTGTTGTCAAAACCATTGAAGTTCCTGCTGTGTTATCATAGGCTCCTGTGCGAGTCCCGTAGCCTTGCTCATCGGTTCCTGGGATGAGCCCAATAGGCGATGCATAAGGTGCAATGTCGAAGTGAGCGCCAAATACAAGCCACTCGTCTGGATATACTGTCCCCGTCTTGTAACCACAGATGTTTACGGCCCAGAGGGTTCCAGACTGAAAACGGTGTGTTTCAACATCAAGACCGTATCCGGTCATGACTCCTTCAAAATATGCAATTGCGTCTTCATAGGCAGGATTTCCATTACCAATCCAACGATCGAGATAGCCGACTGCTCCATCATATGGATCGGCCATATCTGGTGTTTCATCGGTGATGAAATCGACCCATTCATACACATCTCGGCCATTCAACCAACCGTCACTAGCTCCAACCCCGTTTTCTTCGGTCAAATCAGAACGCATTGGGCGTTCTGTTAGAAGGTGTTTAGCCAATACTTCGCCGCCATCACTACTGCTTGCAACAACCCATGGCCATTCACCTCCGGCGTCTTCGTTCGCAACGACTTCCACCGCCCCGCCGTTTTGTCCCGATTCAAGCCATGTCATCCATGATTCGTCGGCATTTCGAATAGGCCAGTTTGTACGGCCATAATCACCAACGAGGAAAACAACGTCTGGATTGCGAGGTGGAAGAAGAATCATTACTTCGATTGTTTCTCCGGAAGAGAGGTTCAGCACTGTCCCATTTTGAGCTCTCATCGAACCAGGGTCTTGAACAAAATATGGCATGAATACGGATATGTCATTTGATGCTACAAGTTGGATTGTTTGCCATGTTCCCCCTTGAAGAACATCTCCATTGGATACAACAAGATCGTCTTCAGTTACTGGTGTTGTTTCAGATTCGCCAAAACATCCAGAAAGCGGTGAAAGAAGCATCAGAGAAACCAAGAGTATCGCTTGCAATGGAAGACGCATGAGAAGACCCAAAGAATTGACTGCTTTGAATTCAGCGGTAAAACGAGCAAATTTATTCATCACCAAGAGTTAAATGACGAAGGGAAGCCGAATGTTCATGGCTACTGTCCGTACGGACCAGAAGCAACGTGCCTTGATGCGCGCTGTTCCAGAGTCCTTTTCCAAAGCCCTTGCCAAGTATTTTGGCTCTGGCCCTACAGATATTGGCCTTGCTAAAAAGCAACATGCGGCTTATGCTCAGGCTTTGCTTGACTGTGGCTTAGAGGTTACAATTTTACCTGCAGATGAAAATCATCCGGATTGTATTTTCGTCGAAGATCAAGCCATAATTGTTGATGGCCACGTCCTCTTGCCACTCCCTGGGCACCCGTCAAGAGTTGCAGAACAGCCCCCAATTGCGGATTTCCTTTCTCGACAACTCAACGGATTCCAAGTATGCGGTATGTTTGGTGATGCTCGCATGGATGGAGGAGATATTCTTCGATTGGGTAATATCTTCTTCGTAGCACGTTCACAACGAACCAATGATGCTGGAATTGAGACTTTAAGGAACCTTCTCACACACCTTGGACATGAACTACGAATCATCGACATCCCTACTGAAAAAGCACTCCACCTTACCTCAATCTCTTCGACTCCAACCGATGAAGTGATCCTCACTGCAGGAGGTTTCCTTACTGCAGATGATTTTGGTGAACTTCCTGAAGGAAGTCGGATCATCTTCGTTCCTGAAGAAGAAGTCTATGGTTGCAACACCATTGGGCTTGGAAATGGGAAGGTGCTCATAGCAGAAGGCTATCCAACTGTACTAGAAATTGTACAGGAATTGGGGCTTGAACCCATTGTTCTTGACATGAGTCAAATCAGAGAAGCTGATGGTTCAATCACGTGCTGCACGCTCTTCTTCTGATGAAACAATGAGTGTGTTGATATACGCGAGTGTAGCCGTTTGAATTACTGCAGGGGTCGCCCAGCTTGGTCAAAGGCGCTGGGATGAGGTCCCAGTCCGTATCGGTTCGCAGGTTCGAATCCT
>DAKQ01000055.1:0-131 GCA_002496635.1 Euryarchaeota archaeon UBA82
ATGCATGTTTCGCTTTTTGCTGTTGAAGCACTTTGCATCTGTTCCTGGATATTGACTCGAGCAGGGATACGGATCATAGGTGTTTCAACAATAGGCACAATCCTTGACAACAACCTGCATCTCTTGAAAGC
>DAKQ01000055.1:485-613 GCA_002496635.1 Euryarchaeota archaeon UBA82
ACCAACATCTCGATGGTCGTAGAGATTAAAAAAAAAAAAGGCCCCCCCAAGCGCCGGAACGCTTGAGGAGGCGGCTTCGCACAAACACAGTTTATGCGATTACAACAATGAACGTACTAGAGTTTTAA
>DAKQ01000055.1:789-1177 GCA_002496635.1 Euryarchaeota archaeon UBA82
TCTCGAAGATATTGCACATACAATTCATGCACACCCAACAATGACTGAGATGACCCATGAGGCTGTTCTTGCAACACTTGGCCATGCGATTCATTCGATGTGAAAATCTCAAGCGCACAATGAACGTACTAGAGTTTTAATCTCAAGCGTTGATTGTGTTCGATTCGTAGATCAACTTGTTTGTTGAACGATCTAGAATCTTGATTTGAACTTCGCATGTTCCGCTGCTGCAGACATCGTCAGATCCTTCGCTGATGGTTACTTCCTCACCGAAAGCCCACTTGCCGTCGTCGTTGTCGTCGACAGCACAGCCGGTTGCTGATGCTTTGTCAGGGTTGGTGCATTCGACGTAGACGCCGCCTTCAGCCTTCATCTGTACAATGACAGT
>DAKQ01000055.1:1556-4036 GCA_002496635.1 Euryarchaeota archaeon UBA82
GGAGAAGGTTGTTCCTGCGCTGTTGACTTCAAAGTCATACATCGAGAAATCGCCGTCTGTGTTGCCTTCTGCAAGCTGGGATGCCCAGACATACAGAACACCTGCCAGTACAACTGTGATTGCGACCATAAGGATGGTTGCGATAACAGGGCTGACTGCTTCTTCATTCATGTTTTCGTTTTTCATATTTTTGTCCTCCATTACCCGTATCGGGCGTATCTTATCCACCATCGAGATGATATTTAAAGACATCGGGGGAGAACCTTGGTTCTTTGACTTTGTTCGCGATACTGCGGCTTAATTTTTTTTAGAAAATAAAAAGGAAAAGTGGTCTCCGAGTGGTACAATTCGTTTGTAAATAACATAATGTTTACACTGAATTGTAACAAAAAAGAGGTGAACAGGGTGAGAGCTTACGGAGAGGGGATGGGATGCACTCAACGAGAACTTTACAGCCCTGTTCGGTATAGACTATGCACTTCGCCTTTATATGCATTGTCAGTAGTAAGAATATAGACGCCTATCGCCTTATTCGACTGTGAGTATCTCAGGCCCACCATCGGTAACAAGTACCGTATGTTCGAATTGACAGATGTTGCCGCCGTCTTTACAGGCAAGTACATGATAGGTTTCTAAGAAGCGGATACTGATCAATTTCTTTACCAATGCACGCCATTTGCTTTGACGTGATTCTTCATCAGCCTCTGGGAAAGGTTTCTCGAGCATTGGATAAGCCCAACGTTCTGCAAACGGTAGCGTTGAATAGCGTTCTTCAAGGTTGCGTGCCATTTGTGCGCCCAATGGCTTCAGTTGTCCTTTAGCACGCGCTTTTCTTGATGTGGTTAATCCAGTAATCCGATAAATATTGGATGAATTTGGAGTGCCGAGATTCTTGATCATTCCAGAAGAACCCGTTGTGTTGAATGGTTCAATTGCATAGATTCCACCTTCTTCGACAACACCTCTGAATCCTTGATTGTCAGGGCCGCACGCATAGGAGGGGATAGAAACACCAGCATGGAGTTCCCATGGTTTGAGTTGATGCCCACACAGATTGCGTATTGGCTGGAAACCAGCATCGAGTGAAGGTTGTGCTGCAGCTTGTCCTACCTTGTACCATGGTGTACCTGGGTGGAGCATCTCAATTGCTGCATCTCTTGCTTCTTTTGCCGCTTTAATTTGCTCAGTATGTTCGTTACCGTTACCGATTTCAAATGTCAACGCATTGTCAGCAATGTGTCCTTTAATGTGGACTCCGAAATCGATTTTTACGCAGTCTCCTTTTTGCAGAACCATTTCACCATCCCATCCCTCGACCGCATTGATGCTATGGTCGGTTGTAAAGTGGGCAGCAAGATCATTCACTGCTATCGTTCCAGGAAAGGCTGGCTTTCCACCGTGTCTGTGGATGTAGCGCTCTGCTGCTTCAATGACTTCATGGAAGGTCTTTCCAGGCGTCAATTCAAGCTTCATCGCTTCAAGTGTTCTGCGAGCAACATGCCCCGCATCTCTCCAATACTTCAGCGTCGATTCTTCCACCAAGAGACCACGTCACGCGTAGGTACCACGCCCTCTCTCATAACAGTTACCAACGATTCAGGGTTGTCAAAATTGAATTTTACAAATGTGCTCCCAGGCCCCGTAACCCGATTTCCATCGAGAATTGCAATTTCATCAAGACCCAATTCTTCTGCAGCCTCTCGAACGGTGAGGGCTGGTTCTTCACCTGCTTCATTCGCACTTGTAGCAGTTATTGGACCTACAGTTTTTGCAAGTTCACGAGCTATTGGATGATCAAATACCCGTATTGCGATAGAATTCCCTCCTATTCGATCATCGAGAGGTTTTTTGCTTGGAAAAACAATTGAGAAGCAGCCACGAGGAAAATCAGACAGGAAGATTTCAATCTCTGGATGGATTTCAACCATATCTCGAACTTGATCAAGAGATGCTACACCAATTGAAACGGGTTTATCCGAAGATCTTGATTTCAATTCAAATAGACGATCGAGCCCTTCTGAAGTGGGTATACAGCCTAATCCAGGTAATGTTGAGGTAGGATATGCGATAACTCCGCCATTTTGAAGATAGGATATCTGCTCCTCTGAGAGGCTCATACAATCACCTCAACGCGTCCATTCTGAACAATGAAGATGTGCTATTTGCTCTGCCACATCCTTATCTGCAGTCTTTACCAAGAGTTTTCCACTTGGATAGAGGGTCAAATCTGCTGACCCTGTAAAGGTCCATACCATTCTTGATTGTACTTCTGCTTCAAATCCAGCTTCTGTAATTTTCATAGCGACTTCTTCCAAATCGATGGAATCAATTCCATCTGGAACAATCTGCCAAGAGGCTTTATTTCCACAAAGTTCCATTGCAAAGCCTTCGGTCATGAATATACCTCACAAATCGTCTGGCCGGGAAGGGGGGCCTGAGGAAGAGTCACTCGGGGGGCCGCTCGGTGGACCTGAGGGTGG
>DAKQ01000094.1:0-404 GCA_002496635.1 Euryarchaeota archaeon UBA82
CCGATTCGATCCCCATCCCCATCAGCTCCCAATCCGAGTTCGTATCCATTATCGACAACTGCCTTAGCAAGATCGACCATGTTGTATTCACGCGTAGGATCTGCTCCATGGTTAGGTTCAGTATTATCCCAATCACAATACAGGTCGATATGTTCAGCCCCAATCATGTCAAGAAGTTTTGACATTGCAGGGCCAGGTACAGCATTGCCACAATCGACGGCGACCTTTACAGGACGAGCGAGTGTTCCTGTTGAAGTAACGATTGCCTTAAGGTATGTATCTTCATGCGGATGATCAATATGTTCTCCATCTCCGTCAGCAAAGTTTCCCTCCAAGAAAACACCTTTCAATTCTTGAATTTCTTCACCTGCGAGAGGCAATGTTCCTCTGCACATCTTGAATCC
>DAKQ01000094.1:776-5980 GCA_002496635.1 Euryarchaeota archaeon UBA82
GGCAATGTCCAGCAAGCATGATACAAACATCCCGTTGAAACAATGCCCAAATCCAGAACCCGAACTCCTGAATCGACAAGTCCTTGAATGAGATTTGAAGCATATCCGGGGCTTGATTTACGAATGTCTCTACCAACTGCAAATGATTCACATTCGAGGTATGCTGCGATTGCTCTACCAAGGCGATAAGCGAATTCATCTGACAATTCTTCACCAGATAATCCACGAATATCGTAGGCTTTGAAACATGATTCAGGCCATTCATTCATACATTGTCCTGAAAGTGATTGTTTTCAAGCGTTTTGAATGCATCCACTAGGAGTTTCTTCAGTGTACGCCTTTGATTTAATGCTGTATTCATAATTATTTTCAGCTACTTTTTCTTTCAGTAATAGCGAACAAGTGTTCACATCCACATCTTGTTCTATGCCATCGATGGAGACTGATTTCCACTCCCACCACATAGCGTTTTCATCTTCACTCAAGGTGTATGTTACTTCTTGAACGATTATTCGCGAAGTGAAATAACCATTTTCGTCGAGATATTGAACAGTCGAAACAATCGTCAGGAGGTCGCCATTCGTCGTCCAACTTGAATCCTGATAGATCTCATTGGTCATAGTACCGTCACCATTGAAATCGAAGAGTTGCCCGTCACCTTTGACCCAATCGCCTTCGAGAGGTCCAGCAGGAGAAGGAATCATGAGTACGAGAATAATTGAGGTGATGATGAGTACTGCGACTAGACCAGAGAAAAGAGTTTTTTTATTGATATTGACTTCTTTTATTCTATCTGCTAAAGGATGTTCTCGAAGATATCGAACAAATTCTGGTGCCTTATTTTTCACCTCCTTAGGAGAGAAGTATGTGTCAACAAGATCGGATTTGGGTGAACTTTTTTCTTCAGAAGATGCTGTCGCTTCGATCTTGTTTCCCTCTGAGATATCGATTTCGATTTCACCCAAAGCAATCACGCCAATGTATGGGCAATCTCTGGACAACTTTTACATCGGCCCTTTGCCTTGTTTTTATTCTCATATCTCTTGCAGCATTTGGATTTTATTTTTATCTTCTTTTTTCCAGAGCAACCGTTCTCGCAACCACCGCACGAACTTCTTTTTGCGAGCTCAAGGATTGTGAAATCAGAATTCATGAGTTCTTCAACTTTCCATCCACAGAATGGGCAAGCAATCCACCCTACATTCATCGTATTATCGCATTGTTTACATCGACTCATAAGGCTCCCCACTAAGGGGTCTAAATTAGGTGACCCTAAAAGTTTTAGTATGCCCTAAAATTGGGAGTTACTACTCAGAGAGTCAATTTGAGCGGAGAGGGTATAATTGTCGAAGTATTTCCTCCTACCAATCATCGTTATCACGTGCTTAGTGGCACCTTCTGCTCAATTCGGAAATACTTCCGTTTGGGATGACAGTGTTGATCCAAAAAACACTTCTGGAAGAGATTCCGACTACTGCGAGGATACATACGAGTATGACCAAGCAGGTTGTAATGCGGATTCTCAATGTGAATGGGACGATGATGATTATGAATGCGATGATTCTGATGATGATGATTCAGATAGTAGTGATGACAGTGACAGCAGTGACAGCAGCGACAGCAGCGACAGCAGTAGCAGTGGTGGGTCGAACCAAAATGGCGGTTCTGGAGAACCCAATAATGGAGGCACTCAACCCGTCGACACGGATGGAGACGGAACCAATGATGATGCTGATGACGATGATGATAATGATGGGGTAAACGATCTCTATGACGCATTCCCTCTTGACTCCAGTGAGTACCTCGATTCGGATGGTGATGGTATTGGCGATAATGCAGACCCTGATGATGATAATGACGGCGTCAACGATAACAATGATGCATTCCCTCTGGATTCTCGAGAGCAATCAAATTTTGATGGCGACAACATGGGGGATAATGCTGATCCTGATGATGATAATGACGGAGTAGATGATTACTACGATGCGTTTCCATTTGATGTAGAGGAACAGTTTGATAACGATGGCGATGGCATTGGGGATAACTCCGATATCGATGATGATAATGATGGCGTCAACGACCTCTATGATGCATTTCCTTTCGATGCCTTAGAACAATACGACAACGATGGTGACGGCATTGGCGATAATGCAGATCTTGATGATGACAATGATGGGATCAATGACGACGAAGATTCAGACACCGAAGAAGTAGAGATTGTATTGGACAATGACAACGATGGTACTCCAGATGATCAAGATCCAGATGATGACAATGATGGCGTTTCGGACGATGTAGATTTATACCCATTTGATGCTTCAGAGAGTTCCAATTTTGACGGTGATGCTGTAGGTGATAACGCAGATAACGATGATGACAATGATGGATTTAACGATTCGATTGACATCTTCCCGTTCAATGCTGCAGAATGGTCTGATAATGACGGAGACGGCATTGGCGATAATGCAGATTCTGATGATGACAATGATGGAATCCTTGATTCTAACGACGCGTTCCCATTTGATTCAAGTTTCTCTCAAGATTTCGATAGAGATGGCTTAGACGATGAAATCGATTCTGATGATGATAATGATGGAGTCAACGATAATTTCGACCCATTCCCATTGAATTCAAGTGAATGGCTAGACACTGATATGGATGGTATTGGCGATAATGCAGATCCCGATGACGATAATGATGGCTTCATCGATATCTTAGATAAATTTCCAAAATATGCTGGATTTAACACCGATCAAATCCCAACTGCTTCGAACGATAAATCCTCAGACTCCGAATCTATTTTTGTTGGAGGAACTGCAATCATTCTTCTTTTTGCCACGTCTTTGGCTCTTAGTGTAATCTTTGGAGTCAAGAAACTCATGGAAATCAAAGATTCTCAACAAGAATCATTGGGAAAAACAGACCAACCGATGCAAGTCAACTCTGATTTAGAAGAGGATGTGATACAATGAACGAAGAATTATTGATACTATACGGAACTGAAACTGGAAATTCTGAACTCCTAGCAATGGATGCTCAAAGACTTGGTAAAGAAGCAGGCTTCGAATCGAGTATTTTTCCTATGGATGAAATAGATGCGAGCAAGATGCAGGAGCACAAGCATTGCCTCATCATTTGCAGTACGTGGGGAGATGGTGAGCAACCAGACAATGCTCAGGATTTGTATGATGAAGTTTCGGATCTTGATGCTGCATCTTTATCGGGAATAAAATACGCTGTCCTCGCACTTGGAGATACAGCATTCGACTTATTTTGCGAAGCGGGTATTCAATGGGATGATGTCATGGAATCAAAAGGGGCTTATCGTCTCCATGAACGTATAGATTGTGATACTGATTATGATGATTATTGTGAAGAATGGATAGAGGAATTCTTCCAAAAGATGTAATCAAAGGGATGATGTTCTATGAGTACTGTACAAAAATTACTTGATTTAGATTTGAGAAAGATTCTGAATCCGAAAATTTGGCTTCTTGTAGTCCTCATTTCCCATACCTTGCTGGCAACACTCATTCCTCTCTTTAAGTCTGAATTTGATAGTATAGAATTCCAAGCAGCATCTTATGGCCTGCTTATTTCGGTGGTTCTTGCGAGTATCTATTTCATGACGGATGGAAAAGAACAAGCTCGATTGACTGCCTTAATAGCGGGAGCAACATTTCTGTGGATCATTATCTCACTGATTTCAAATCCTTCAAACAATTTCGATTTAACTGCCAAAATGGAACCTCCCTTTTTGTATAAATTTTCATTCGATATTGAATTAGCCCCTCCAATCCTATTTTGGGCAGTTCTATCATTAAGTGGGTTTGTATATTGGAATGTTGAAGAAGAAAACCTTGAACAATCAGGGGAATGATGAGGTTTTTGTATGCATTTTTATCTACCAGGTTCAATCGCTGGAATTATCATATTTCAAGTAGCAATAATCGCTCCAGTTATGTTCAAAACATTAGACATTGAGACCTTCGGAAAAGTGATTCGTAAGATTTGGCCTAAGTTTTTCATCCTTCTTTCCGTCCTCGGATTAGGATCTATCGCAGCATCCTATCTTGAGACAGATTCAATGTATTTGCTCTCGATTTCGATATTCACCTTTGTTGCCTGCTTGTTGTGTTATGCAATTATACCCGCTACAAATCGCGCATCAGATAATGGTGATAAGAAGCGATTCGATGTGTTGCATAAAATGAGTGTATATCTTACAGTAGCAGTTTTATTATCAAATATCGTGTATCTCTTTTTGTGATGTACGCAGTCTCTCATCGAATTGATTGAGGCTTCAGTCTACAGTGAAAAGACGGACTGTTGCAAGAATTGCAAGTACGATTATTGCATAGAGCAGTACATCAACATACCATGCAATTCCCAAGATAATCCCAACTGGTAGGGCGTAAAACTTCAGTAGAAATGGCCATGTAACCAAACCCTTTGGAGGCTTCTCCAAATACGGCGTACCTGGCATATTGTTCCCTCAAGATTGCACGCCTTGAACGACAATTTCAACAAGAGCGCCTTTTGGTAATGCTCCTGCTTCAAATGCTGCTCGTGCAGGGCGTACTGTCATGTCTTCAACCCATGCGCCGTAGACTTCGTTCATTGCAGCATAATCATCGATTGTATCGAGAAGAACTTGAGCAAAGCAAATGTCTTCTTTCTTGAATCCACCTGCCTCGAGCAATGCATCGATTTTAGCGAGTGCCCCTTTGGTTTGTGAAACGATATCATCGCCCTGATCTATCGAGATCTGTCCCGACAACCAGAACTGGTTTCCGGCTTTTACTCCTGGCGTATATGGTCCAAAGACCTTCATTCCATCCAATGTGATTGGTTCTTTCATGGCTCTGCTAATGTTTGGATGCTCATAGACATTAACCATGAGCGCTTGGCAAAGTTATGCGCACATGTTGGGTGTTTGACCATCCTGCTCATGTGCGTCTACTCGCTCCATTCTTGCGCTCAGGAACTGCAAGCGATGTCATCATTGCAACGAATCGACACGAAGTACGTCAATTGATGGAATCTAGCGAAGGTGTTCTTCCACGCCGACAAACAATTTGGGTTGAACGACCCGTTGGAAAAGGCCGTTATCGCACTGCTTGGAAGCGAATGAGAACGGTTCGTCAAGAACTCAAGAGTGCATCCAAGAGTGGGACTCGATTTGAGAGAATCGTTGTAGTTGG
>DAKQ01000061.1:0-2203 GCA_002496635.1 Euryarchaeota archaeon UBA82
CAGGGAATGTCGAACAGGATGAATCCCAATCACCACTTCCATTGGCACTAAACGGGATAAGAATTGAAGAATCGAGATTGTCAAAGACGTCAAGGTCTTCGATAACTGCTTTAGGAACGGAATTATCAACTGTAATTAATTCCGAATATACAGACATCTGGCCACCATGTTCCATTCGATTATCTGTGACTCTTAACTCGATTTGATGGACACCTCGTGAAAGATACCCATCCCAGGAAATATTCTCAATCGTGTTGCCAACCATCAGGGTTCCATCGACGTTGGACCACCATTCAAAGGAAATCTCATTTCCTTCAGGATCATATGATGAACTTCCATTGAAGAAAATGAGGTCCTCACTTTCGGTCCCATTTCTCTCGAGAGTGAAAGAAGCCTCTGGCATTTCGTTGAACAACTTCACTTCAGCAGAGTATGTATCGTTGTTACCTACTTCGTCCCATGCAATTACAGTCAGGAAAAAGGAAGTTGGTGGATCGTCAGAGAAGTGATCGAATGTGTACGTAATCTCTTGCGGACAGTTCCATTGGTTGTCCCAAACAGGACTTTGACGGTTGTAACCACCGAATGTGATGATACAGGCGAAGTCATCTCCTTCAGGATCAAACGTTCCTGTGGTGTTAATCACGACAGTCCCCGTTTGTGGCATAATCAATTCACTGTATTGAGTTAAACTCGGTTCAAATGATACGTTCAGTTCAGGTGCAAGATTGGTTAATTCAATGGTTCTACTTTCTGAAACACAATGTCCAACATCATCACATACTTCCAACGTGATAATGTGAAGGCCATCAGATAATCCACATGCCCATTGATCGTTTGTATTTGCAGTAAACGACACTCCATTGCTTGGTCCATTGGAGGGACTCCATGTTCCAGAGCATGATGATTCAATATCTCCATCAAGATCGCTCGTCCAAGTAAACGTGAGTTCATCTTCATCTAAATCCCATGTGTCTGATGCATTGAACTCAACAGCACCTTGTGATGGGAAAACAGATCCATCTTGCGGAGAAGTCCACATCAAGAATGGCGCTTGGTTATCCAAATCCAGACGGCAATACATGATTTGATCCGAATCAAGAACAATTGTTGTTGAATTACTTACGCTGTCATACCCACAATTGACTGTGACATCATTGTGAGCTGAAGCCCCAGTATTGCTCCAACGCTGGCCAATGAAATCAGTAAGTTGTGTTGTACCTATGTCATCAGTAAACTTAGAAACAGAAGGCTCGAATTGGCTGAATGTAACATTTGCAAATGCAGATGGAACCCCATTGGATAGATTGTTAACAACCCAAATGATCACATCCCATGCGACATCAATCGTTGCTCCTGATGGAATATTTGCGATGGTAAGATCCAGATTACTCGGTTGGTGAAGATGCAGAGTCGAAGAAGCATCCAGATCAAGAATATGGCTTCCTGTTGAATCAAGGAAATTCGAGAAATTAACATCTGCATTTTCAAAGTAAATGTTTCCAGTACAGTCTGAATCAATTGTGTTTCCATAACCGCCTAGGTTTGGATGATTCACCAACTTCAGACAATCAGTCCCCCGTAGGACTGTGTTGCTTAGTGTTGAAGGATATGCACCGTTATGGTTTGCATCCCAAAAGATTCCTGAATGATTTCCATCGATGGTTAAATCGTCAATTTGACCCGCGGCTTGTTCGATATGCACAGCATATTCGGTTGTGGATTCATGATTCAAGTTCGCATCCAGGATATGGAATCTACCACCTTGAGCGCCAATGGTCAGGCCCCCATTGTCAATGTAAACTGGATTGAATGACGAACCAATATCTGATACAGTCAGATTTTCAAGCCATAGATCTACTGAATCTTCTACATATACTCCGTGACCAGCGGATGAGCGGATGACACACATTCGACAAGTAACATCACCAGAAGTCGATTCGAGATCGTTCGATTTCTTGAAGGACAAACCTGCGGTTTGCAAAGCAGTAATACCCTGTGAACCATCGTTTTCAGAAGTGAAGTTTGTAAGCGTAACATAGCGAGAATCATAGACATAGGCCCCAGAATACCCGTTATCATTTGTATCAAGGCCATCGACGACAACTGTAGCTGAATCAATTAAAATCCCGTGTTCAGAATTGTTGTGGAAGTGCCAGCCGGTTCCTTGGACTGCTCCACCAGATGAAGACCAAAGTGCTGG
>DAKQ01000061.1:2590-3150 GCA_002496635.1 Euryarchaeota archaeon UBA82
GCACTATGAGGGCCTTGCCCAGCCTCGCCCGAATCTGTAATCGTTAGATTCCTAAATGTGGTACTTGAATCAACACGGAAGAGCCGCACACCTACACTTGACGAATCCTCAACAAGGACATTTTCAAGCCAAGCACCAGTTGCATTCACCTCGATTGCAGCATTGGCAATATTTGCTGTTTTTGCACCTACCGATCCAGTTCCCAGAACAGATAAATTTGTGAAATCAGCAGTTTCATAATTTGAGTAATTGTTGTGATTTTGCTTATCCAGATAAACACCGCGATACATACTGTTGGTGATGACCACATCTCTGAATACACCTCGAGTATTTCCAGAATCATCGATGTGGCGAACAATAATTCCAGTATCGCTCTTATCAACACGTAAATCCTCAAACAATGGAACACTATCTTCGACCCAAACACCTGTTGGTTCCCCTAGTGTTGCTCCAGAGATATTGTCCATGACAATGTCTCGGAAAATACCGCCCGAACCTCCCCAAAGATTCAATCCTCTTAGCAAATGATCTGTAAAGTAAGCCCGCTCAACAATTGGAGT
>DAKQ01000046.1:0-7002 GCA_002496635.1 Euryarchaeota archaeon UBA82
CTTCGATTCATTGCATCTCAATATCGATACTCCAGATGATTTAGGACTCCTGAATGCAGCCGCTATGGAACCTTGGTTCTAAGGGCAAACAGTATGTGTATCCATCGTGACGCAAGGTCATGACCGCAAGGGTGCTGGGATGGGTGTTGGAACAGTTACAACACAATTCATCTGTTGTCCTCGCTACAGTGGTCGCTACAAAAGGTAGTGTGCCTGGGAAATCTGGTGCACGACTTGCAATGAGAAAAGACAACTCTTGGGTTGGTACTGTGGGAGGCGCTGGCTTAGAAAAGCGAATACTGAATCGATGTGAAGAATTGCTCACTCAGTCCACTACTACGTCCGAAGTGATAACGTTCGGGTTAAACAAAGGTGCGAAGGGCTATGAAGTTCAACCTCTTGACTCTCTTTGCGGTGGGCAAGTAACCATCGCAATGGAGTTGATGATACCAATGCCGCACATACTTTTGATGGGTGGGGGGCATTGCTCAGAAGCTATTTCCAAACTGCTTCCTTCAACAGGATGGAATTATTCCGTTCAAGATACTCGAGAAGAGTTTGCACACTCAGAATTGTATCCAGATGCAATTGAACTCCATGCGAAGAGCGTTGATGATTTCTTTCAAAATGAAACAATTGAAACGCTATCACGTTTTTCCGATATTCTCTTGCTGGGGCACGATTATCAGGAAGACCTTGATCGCCTCAAGATGATTTTACACATTGCACAATCGAATAAATCATCTCTCGATGGTAATGGATTTCCACGCGTTGGTGCGATAGGAAGTCGCTCTAAATGGCAAACATTTGCATCTGCATGTATTGAAGACGGAGTGAAAGAAACCTATCTTTCCGATGTTCGTTGTCCAATTGGGCTCAACATTGGAGCAGATTCGCCAGAAGAGATCGCTATTGCAGTACTTGCAGAGATTCTTTCGTTGCACAAAGATGTCGATGTAAATTCGCCAACTTGGCGAGAAAAGTAGGTGGGTGCATGACCTCAATGGATGAGTCTTGGACTCTTCGAAACGGTTTGAAGATTCATCATCGTTCAGTCCTTGCAGCAATGACGAATAAACAGAGTCATGATGATGGTTGCCTTTCTGATAATGAAATCAATTTCCTAAAGAGAAGAGCAAAAGGAGGTTTTGGAATCATTACAACCGCAGCATCTCATGTTCAACAATCTGGCCAAGGGTGGACTGGTGAGATGGGTGTTTGGAGCGACCATCATATCCCTGGTCTAACGCGACTTGCCGATGGAATTCGAGAATATGGGTCGAAGAGTTTTGCTCAGTTATTTCATGGCGGAATGAGATGCCCATCCTCACTTACCGGGCAACAAGCGGTCTCTGCAAGTGAAAATTTCATATCGAATTCAGAAGGTTCTTCTCGCGAGATGACTATTGAGGAAGTTAATGAAACAATCCGTTCTTTTGCAAATGCAGCAAAACGATGTGAAGATGCTGGTTTTGATGGAGTAGAACTTCACGGTGCTCATGGGTATCTCATCGCTCAATTCCTTGGTGCTAAGACAAACAGAAGATCTGATGAATTTGGAGGAGACGTTCTTCAAAGGATGACATTCCTCAACAAAATAATTGACGCTGTACGAGAATGTGTCTCTCCAAAGTTTTCTATTCTCGTTCGCCTTTCACCAGTATCAGATGACAATGGAATTCGCCTTGAAGACACATTAATTGTCTGTGAATCATTGCTTTCAAAATCTATAGATGCGTTACATATATCATGCTGGGATGTTTTTGAAACACATACATCAGGAAACACGCTGACAAAAGAGATTTCTCAGTTTATCGACAATCGAATACCGATTATCTCCACAGGATCTGTATGGACAGGTGAAGATGCTCACTTCTTACTCCAAGAAGGAGCTGACGGTGTTGGAGTTGCTCGTGTTGCTTTGCCATTTCCAGATTGGCCTCATTCGAGTGCATCATTGAATTATTCTCCTGCCAAGCCCCCATTCTCTCCTGGGATGTTAATGGATGCAGAACTGAGTTCCATCTTTGTTGATTACATGAGAAGATGGAAAGGCTTCGTTACTGATGGGAAATGAAAATTCTCTTCCTGAAATAGGCGAGTTCTTGAATTGACTCGCGGATGTCATCCAAGGCTAAGTGAGCTCCTTTTTTATTAAATCGAGACACTTCAGGATACCATCTGCGTCCAAGCTCTTTGACAGTGGATACATCGATCATTCTGTAGTGAAGAAATTCGACAATTTGAGGCATTTCTTTTTGGAGGAAGAGACGATCATTCCAAACTGAATTTCCACATAATGGGGCTGTGTTTTCATTCACATGTTCGCGAAGAAATTCCATCGTCTGTCTCTCTGCTTCTTCGACAGTGACTGAGTTGTTACGGACTCGTTCAACTAAACCACTTCGATTATGATGACGAGTGTTCCATTCATCCATTTCTTCCAACAGTGTTTCTTCGACAGAAACGGCAAGGTTAGGACCTTCTGCGATAATGTTTAACTCTCCATCTGTAACGATGGTGGCTATCTCTATGATTCTCTCTCTCGAGATGTCTAAACCAGTCATCTCCAAGTCAATCCAGACCATTCGGTCTCCTTTATTGTCCATAACCAATCCAACAAGTCAGAGCATTTGAAGTCGGCGCAGAGTTCTTGATACATCCATGCTAGGAACCGCTATGGCGGATGGCTCCGATGTTCTGGATGCAGTGCTTATGGAAGTGATTCCATTGCCCAAGAAACCAATCGCCATCGGGTTTACTGTTTTGATTCTCAGCGTTGTATTCTTTGGATATATTGCACTTGAATTCTCTCTTGATTCGAATTCAAGTTCTGTTATTGTCGAGGAAAACACTTCAACCGATTGGCGGCATTTTTCTGTTGTAGCACCGATTGATACTGGTATTAACGTCTATCACGACCACTTCCGTACCGATGAAGTCTACCCAAATTGGCTTTTGGAGCAGTTAGGTGTAACAATGACCTGCGGAATTACCTTTGAGGGAACTTGGCAAGAACGATATGAGGCTGATAGAGAGTCTTGTTGGGATGTGATTACAACTTCTGATATTGTGTATTTTTATGGAACTAAAATCATAGGAACCTCTCCAGATGGTGGGACAAATATCCACATCCTCGATGATCCTGAAGATGGGCACGGCACAGCTGTGACAGGGGCGGTTCTGGATGCAAACCCAGATGCAGTCATCTTTTTCGTTGAAGGTTTTTCCACCGAAGCAGTCCTTGCAGCTGCCAATCAACCCCTCGTTGATATTATCTCAACATCGTTTGGAGCCATTGGTTCACTTCCTGTTCCTGGTATTGAAACCGCAACCTATGAAGCAGTTGTAGTCGAGAATAAGATTCACACAGGAGCCGCAGATAATTCGCCATCTCCCGCAATTCAGGATGCAACAGCAGGCCCTCCATGGTCCATTGGAATCTCTGGATATGCAGAGGAAGGAGATGATCAGAAAGAAACCATGAGCGGTTCATACCCTGATATTGCTGCTGATTGGACACAAGTGCTACCGAATCACGATGATACGGATGGATATCACGAAACGTCAGGGACATCCTTTGCCACACCACGCACTGCTGGGATTCTTTCGTTTGTTCTCCATCAACTCCGAGATGAATTTGGAGATTGGGGATCGGGTGCTTCTGCTGAACGTGGAGGTTATCTCGTTAACGGGACTTCTTCTGATGAGTCTTCTTTTACAATGAGGAATTCAGAAATACGTCATGCATTGAATATCTCTGCTTGGTATCCAACGTTTACGACCTGGGATCCTACTTCGGGTACTATGCCGATTTCACCTGTCGCTCCATGCACTCAAGTTGGCTGGGGTGTCGTCAATCTCTCAAATATCGATTTAATCATTAAGCATCTTAATGGAACTGAAGAAATGGATAACAGGCCAAGCGATGTCGTTCTTTGTATGGATGCAAATCAACAGATGCGTGAAGCATACTGGGGTGTCTACCCAACAACTGTTAGCGAGACGGAATCATACGTCCCGTATGCAACAGTCTTCCGAGAAGAGTAATCACTTCGGCTCAAAGTCAAGAACGATTTGCCCGATGCTATTGACTCGAACAACCGGATTGAATCCTTCGTGAGGAGTCATCTCAATTGTGCGCTTGATCTGTTCAATCGCTTGAGGAGGCATTCGAACATCGAATGATTGGAGTGTTTCGATATACCCTTCATTTTTACTTGGAGCAGCCCTAACTGGATTTCGAAGAGGAACTGCCTTTGCAATCTTCTCTACTACTTCTTCAGCGGCTTTCTCTACTTCTTCATCAGCATCCTCGACAGTTTCTATAACTTCGACAACTTCAGACTCATCAGCATCCTCAACTTTCGCCATTAGTCCCTTTGTAGGAGTGACCACTGCTTCCTCAATCCACGTATTCAATTCGTGTACTTCTTCTGTATCACGTACATCGAATGTATGTCTCCTTTGTTGGTAGATGAATGCATATCCAAGTGCCAATAATCCCATCAAGACAATGGTAAGTGGTCCAAAGATAGGGTCGTCAATTTCGTTGTACAAGATGATCAAGGTAATCATTGAACCGTAAACACCCAATGCTCTTCTCCATCGAACATGTGAATGCTTTGAGTCAAAGCCTGTAATTGCAAGCCCAGTTAGTAATGCCGTTGTAATGAAGAGAGCAAGTTCAGTTTGATTTTCTCCAAGTCCATAAAGGATACCTGTAAGGGCTGAAGCGACACCTGCAAAGCCCATATATTCTACAAAGCTGAAGAATTCATCATCATCTCCCCAGTCAAACATTTTAGAATCATAAATCTGATCGGTCTTAGACGAATAAACGATGAGCACTAAGCCTTCGATAAAGAACACAGAACCAACCAAAATGTTTTGCATAGCCTCATCAGCGATGTCAAAGGTTGAGAGTTCATTTCCGACGGTTAAGCCATGGAGTAAGGGAAGGAAGAGGATTGAGATTTTGTTTCCTTTCTGAAAAGCATCCTGGGTTGCCCATGCGCTTGCAGCAATCATTCCTATGCCGCCAAACACGTTGAAGGAAAGGAGAAGTGATGCCATTGCTAAAAACCGAAGTTGTGCTTCGAGAGGAAGGTCCATTTCAGAGGATTTGGAACCTTCCTTGACATTCATCCGTAAGATACCTCGTTGTTCTGAGAGCCATAATCCAAAGATAACAATTCCAGACCAGAGCATTGAACTTCCAAATACATAGTCATCGAAATCTGAAAGTCCATCCGAGAATCCAATAAGGAAGGAGAAGATGAGGGCTACGCATAACATCGGAATGAGCGTTAAATCTCCACGGATCCATGAATTGGTGATTCCGAAAATGACGGCAATGAGTGGAAGCCAGGATGCAGAAGGTAAGACTGCTGCAATTGAAAAGAGGAACCATACCGCTGGAATGACCCATGGATATGGGTTTTCCATACCCTCATCGGTAACAATACTCTCTCGGATGTCATAGATACTTGCACACAAGATGAGCATCATGTGGGCTCCTACGATTAATCCAGTTACTTCGCTAAACCACAGGACGGTTGGCTCAGTTGAGTGTTCAATATTGGATAAAACTCCATCAAGAAGATGGTGCGCTAAGCCATGGTCCTCGAGCCAAAACATTGAGATGAATGCGACAGGGGCAATACATGATACAACGTGATGTCGATACTTGAATGCAGTCAATGCGACGAGACCATACATGGTCAAGAAGAGCAAACCTCCGGATTGATCAAACATTCCTAGGACGAGTAATCCACCGAGCATAACTTGGTCTGCACCTCTATTCAGAACATCTCTATCCAGACCTCTCTTTGTAATGATAGCATGTACTGCTACTGGGGCAAGGAGGAAGACAAGATCCCAAATAATTCCTGCTTTGAATAACCCCTCGTCTACATGAGTCTCAGTCATCAATGGCATAGATGCTGCAGCGATGACCAGAAGCATGAGTGTGCCAAAAGCTCGACTTTCAGATGAAATAATGTCCATCTTGTAGACTTCATAAATGAGCAATGATATTGGCAAAAGATACAATCCTATGATGTAATAGTTTGAACCGAGTAAAACACTAGTGTCAAGCGTGCTAATTCCGATAGCAATAGCCAGAAGAGCAAATGCAAGTGATGGTCGAGCAATGGTGCCATAAGAGCGTGTTTCAATGGCTTCTTTTGCAGGAACGGAGGATTCTTCTTTGAGGTACCAAGCATTGGTTTCAGCGTCATAGAAGTAACTCCCTGCTGCATTAACTGCAACAATATCGAGTAATCTTCCAAAGTCGAGTTCAACATCTCGAACCGAGTTGAATATTGCGTAGACGATGAATCCTAGAAGCATAAATTCAATCGAAAGTCCGTTCAAACTTTCTGGTTTGTATGAATTGGGAATGTCAAGTTTTTCGAACACAAGTAATCCCGAACTCAGTGTAAGAGATGTAAGTAGGGCTAGAGTAGCATTTCTCTTTTCAATATCATCTCCATTTCGTGCTTTAAGCATGGACTCATATACCATAGCTAGGAGATAGCCAACAAAGATCCATGTAACAAACCAATATGGAGAGTCAAGAATTGTACTGCTTAGTGCAATGAATATAACGGATTGTACATTGCTCCAGATTGATATTTTGTCCATGCGACGGGCAGTTTCTGCAATGACAACAATGCCGATTGCAACAGTTACGTTTACTGCCTGATTTTGGATACTGTTATCCATGACATCTCCAAAGAGATACGAGAATGAGAGTGCAGACATTGTGAGGTTTGCAACCCACTTTCGAGTTGCTTCTGCTGCGAATATCATGTAGGAGATCATCACCAATGCGATACACCAAGGCATAATTGCTTGGTCTCCGCCCAGAGTCCACAACGCGAAAGCAAGCCCAATTGGCATTGCAGGAATTCGATTCTTATGGGCTGCAGGGAAATACGAGAAGAGTAGAGTAAGCCATAGGGCGACTGGAAGAGTAAATACTGTGTCGAGTCCGCT
>DAKQ01000046.1:7382-9371 GCA_002496635.1 Euryarchaeota archaeon UBA82
CGCAATGAGCATTGCAATAATCACTTCACCGATGAGGATGAAGGACATTTTTTCTACAAGTTCACGCTTTAGTTTCTCACTGCTCGCAAGTGTCCCCTGTATGATGATGATGAAGACAAGAAGTGACAAAGCACCACCTGCTCCATCCTCTCCTGCATTTTCATTGAGAATTTCATAGACGATTGGAATCAATCCAGAGACAACGCTTACAACACCGAAATTAATCGCTTTGTTCGATTGTAGAGCCGTATACATCGAAAGACCGGATAGACCAACGATTGCAGTTCCTAGTGGATAGGAGACCTCATAATCAGCCCATTCAATCCAAGTTCCAACTCCGACGAGTAAAAGACCAAGTGGGATATAAGCCGCTACAGCCCATCCAAAGGAGGTTTCTCCTTTGTATCTCTTCAGTATACGTTGATGTCCAAAGCACATGAGTACGGCACCAATTGCTTGTGCGTAGATCAAATTACCATTTGCGATGAATTCACCATCATTTATTGTTCCAAATAATTCAAAATCATCCCCAGCGAATAAATCGAGTGTGAGATATCCTGCAAGATAACGAACACCCCATAACAATCCTACTGCCATGAAGAAAAAGGACAGTCCAAGAAGATAATTTTGCGAAATCATCAGATGATTATCGTTCTTTTTGGCCTGTAATTCAACCATGAATAATGCTACTGCGGATGAGAGTAACCCTCCAATGAACAAGATGAGGAACTTTTCTTCACCAACATTGTCTGCAAATGCAATGCTTAGTAATCCGATCCAAATTGCAAGCATGGCAACTCCAAACATAATCACTTCAGTGAACCGTTCCAGGAAAAGACCAAAATCACTTGAGCCAGGTGGTCGAATAACGACTGGTGCAGCGGTTTGGACTTCATCACTTGCAAAAATAGCATCGTTTGCAATCAACATTGTTTTCTTAGGAGCGCGTACTGGAGCTGGCATCTTAATCAAGGAGAATTACTCCATTCGATTCTTAAGCATATACCCTGCATTGAGGATGATAATTAGGATTATGAGAAGGAAACTTACTCTTCAATTGAAAGAGTTCAAACAATAGAATCGATTGGAAGGTGTATGAGCCGAAAGAGCAGAGCACGTTCCACGTTGATTTTAGCCTGCATGACCATGTTTGTACTACCTACAGTGCTTGCGACTGTATCTGTTGAAAATACAGGTGCTGAGCCGCAAGAAGAAGGCTGGTGGGTTGAAACAACCGTGGATAGGGATGGAAACGGAATTGGGGACATGATCGAGGTCCACCAAAAGAACCCATTTTTCCTTGATGCAGAAAAGACACTTCCACTGATTATAGATTTTGACCATACACCCGGTGATGAAGAGATTCAGATGCTCGTAGAACAGGTGAATTACCAACATCAATGGACCCTTGAAGGGATTGATGCTCTGGCAGGCAGAGTGCCTGTTGGTGATATTCTCACAGCATCTCGACTTCCTGGAGTTGTCATGCTTGAACTCGATGGAATTCTTGAAGTTACAAACGGAGACGCAGCAGTTCTTCACGGCGTCGATACAGTCTGGCAAGATACAGGATATGACGGTGCAGGCAGCACAGTTGCTATTATCGATACTGGGATTGATGGAAATCACTCCAGCCTCGATGACCACGATGATGATCCTTCAACCAATGATCCGAAGGTCATTGGATTCTACGATCCTGTGAACAATCCTTCTTTGACAAATGGAACCGAAGTATTTGCTTATGACGATCAGGGGCATGGTTCACATTGCGCTGGAACAACCGCTGGTACCGGTGCTCCGACATACGAGCACATTGGAATGGCTCCACAAGCCTCTCTCGTCGGCGTGAAGGTGCTCGATGCAGGTGGCTCGGGAAGTTTCGCAACAGTCATGGCTGGGATGGAGTGGACAGTCGAAAAGCGATATGAATACAATATACGTGCTGCTTCTATGAGTCTAGGTGGGCCAGGTGCAATTGAATGGACCTCT
>DAKQ01000046.1:9766-10107 GCA_002496635.1 Euryarchaeota archaeon UBA82
GTGTCTGCTCAAATCGGCACGCCAGGTTCGGCTGAAGACGCAATTACAGTCGGCGCTCTGGACAAGAATTCAGCGATTGCAGTTTATTCAAGTCAAGGGCCGACTGAAGAAGGCCGCGTGAAGCCAAACATTGCCTACGTAGGAAGTAATGTCATGTCTGTTGCCTTCAATACGGGAGATCAATACACGGACATGTCTGGAACTTCGATGGCAACTCCGGGTGCAGCGGGTGTCGCAGCACTCATGCTTCAAGCAAATCCAGATCTATCTCCTTTCGATATTCGAAATATTATGCAAGAAACTGCGACATATCGTCAATGCGCATACATGTTTGCAAATGA
>DAKQ01000046.1:10492-17058 GCA_002496635.1 Euryarchaeota archaeon UBA82
GCTCTCGATGCTGTCCTTGAAGCAGCTGAGGAAGATTATGAGTTCGATACTTCGATATCCGTTGTTGTCTCGACACAGATTGGAGAGCACAACAGAATCCATCTTGACCGTGGCGATTCAGTTTCCTTTGATGTTATTGGAGATATTGAAACAGTTCAGTGGAGAAGCAATCACCTTCGTGATGATTGGTCAAACATTCATGGATTCGACCATGGAAGTTCTTCGGGTGAACTCTCCTTGATTGACATCGTCCATCAATTGGAGCATCTTCCTGGGACAGATGTGCTAGGCAATCATACCATTTCTCTACGTGGGATCCAATACAATGAATCAGGAGGCCAGTCCTCCTCTACTCCTCTTGCAACGGCGGAAATCATGATTATGGATGCAAACACCGATGTGCCCGTAGGACCCGATGGTGAAGGAATCCCAGCTGTTGGCGTGATCGGAACAATGGCTATCATTGCACTTGGAATTGCGGCATCATCTCGAGAAGACGAAGATGAGTCCGATGAGCAGTAATTGCAAACCCTATGTTCATATGCGGATTAGATTAGGTAAGGTTGGGCGGGTCGTATGGTTGGAGAAGCACACGTATCAATGATACCAACAACACCCAAGAAGGTGTGGTCTGCGAATGTTAACGGCCATGCTGTACAAGCACTTGCTCCTTCAAACGCCATTTTGCTCGACGTTTTACGTGATGAAGTAGGGATGCTCGGTGTTAAGCGCGGATGTGATCTTGGAACATGTGGCTGTTGTGCTGTACTTGTCAATGGCGAACCTCGCCTATCATGTCTTTGCCTTGCAGGTCAAGTTGAGGGCGATGATATTACAACCGTAGAAGGGCTTGCCGATGGTGCTCATCTCGCTCCGATTCAAACCTGTTTTGCAACTCACGGTGGTTCTCAATGTGGTTTCTGCACACCAGGTTTCCTTATGGCTGCTGAGGCTTTACTCGATTCAAATCCAGAGCCTTCTCGCGAGGAAATATCTTGTGCTATTGAAGGAAATCTTTGCAGATGTACTGGTTATCAACAGATTATCGATTCAATTGAGGCTGCTGCTGAAATAAAGCGTGGAGATGCTCCTATCCCAACGCCTTCTAGCGACCCTCACCCTAACCCTCATCCAGAAGGTCCTGAAGAACCCTCAATGCCACCAGGTCATGCGAGATGATGTCATGTCAGGCGGATATCGACAACAACCTGGCGCTTCACGCGGAACTACTCGAAAGGATGGAAAGCGTGTCGCAGGGAAGCAAAAATTCCCTCCTCCCGGCTCAGGTGGTTCACATCCAAACATGTCTCCACGTGATCTTGATTGGATTCCTGAATCGGTCGGGGGCAAGGAGCCACAACCTGCAGGTTCTCACATTCATGATCGATATCGTACCGGTACCTCCGTTGGTAAACCGCGTGCTCTCGTTGATTCGCATGCCAAAGTTACAGGACAGGCATGGTATGGGGATGATGTCCGTCTTCCAAACGAAATCATCGGAAAGATTCTACGTTCTCCTCATCATTATGCAAAAATCAAATCGATTGATACATCAAAGGTTGAAGCATTACCAGGCGTTTTAGCTGTTGCAACAGGTCAAGATGCCCCGAATACATTTGGCGTTCTACCTGTTACAAAAGACGAGCATGCAATGGCAGTTGAGAAAGTACGGCACGTTGGAGATTTGGTTGCATGCGTTGCAGCAATTGATGAAGCAACAGCGATGGAAGCATTGAACCTGTTCGAAATCGAATGGGACGTCCTCGAACCAGTTTTCGATCCAAGGAAAGGATTGGAAGATCAGGACGAACCAATTCACTGGCGTGGCAAGTATCACGTAGGAAAGACAAACGTACAGAAGCGTGTCTTCCAAGAATTCGGAGATCGTTCCTTGGTTGAAGAACCATCAGCATCATCACATGGGAAGTGGCGAATGGAAGGTGTCCATCACGGATTCACCGAACCTCATGCCGTTGTCGCACATTGGGATCCAAATGGACGTCTGCAGCTGTACACGCCTCAACAAGTCCCTCACTATGCTCACCGTGCTCTATCGACAGTACTCGAAGTTCCAATGCATCAAATCAATGTCATACGAACCTTTGTTGGTGGCGGATTCGGTGGAAAATCCGATCCATTCCCTCACGAGATGTGCGCCGCAATTCTTGCTCGTAAAGCAGGACGTCCGGTTCGAATCAATTTCACGAGAGAAGAAGTGTATTGGATTAATCGTGGTCGCCACCCAAGCCACATCGAAGTCAAGATGACTGCTGATGAAGATGCACGAATTTCTGGTTTCGATATCGATGCACTGATCGATGGAGGGGGCTTTGCCTCCTTCGGGCACGTCACATCATACTACAACGGCGTTCTCGCAACGGCTCCATACGAACTAGGCTCTTTCCATTATACGGGTGCTCGAGTCTGGACCAACAAACCTGCCAGTGGTGCAATGCGTGGGCACGGTGCCGTAAACACACGATGTGCTGTTGAAGTCGGACTTGACGAAATGGCTGAGCAACTTGAAGTTGACCCAATCGATTTGAGACTTGCAAACCTCCTACCACCTCATAGCCGAACGATTTCTGGCTTCCGAATCACATCGAATGGGATGAGAGAGGGTCTTGAACGAGTCCGTGAAGGCTCGAATTGGGATCAGAAATTTAGACAAATGCCACTTGGAAAAGGCATAGGAATCGGCTGTGGTTTCTTTATTTCCGGTTCTGGACTTCCAATCCATTGGGATCCAAATAGATTCCCCCACGCAACCGTTCACATGCAAATTGACATGGATGGTGGCGTAACAGTTCATACTGGAGCAGCAGATATTGGACAAGGTTCCACGACCGCAGTAGCTCAAGTTGTTTCGGAGGTCTTGGCGTTACCAATCGAGATGATTCACGTCCGATCTCATGAGAGTGATACAAGTCCTGTTGATTTGGGATCTTATTCCAGCAGAGTCACATTCATGAATGCAAATGCGGCCATCCGAGCGGCGTTGGATATCCGAGAGAAGTTGCTTAATGCGGCATGGGAAATGCTTGGATATCACCCAGATGTCTTGGTACTTAATGACCGAAGAATCTACTACAAACACGATCCTGCTGTCGGTGTTTCCTATCTTGAAGCACTTCACAAAGCGCAAGAAGACAAGGGTTCATTGATTGCAAGTGGAGCATACCGCTCGCCTCCTATGGGCGGGGTCCACAAAGGGGCGGCTGCTGGCCTAGCTCCTGCTTATTCCTTCTCTGCTTACGTTGCTGAAGTTGACGTAGATGTCGAAACCGGTCGTATTTCTTGTACCGATGTATGGGCGGCTCACGATTGTGGCAAGGCCCTCAATCCTCTTGCAGTCGAAGGGCAAATTATTGGCTCTTGCCACATGGGATTGGGCCAAGTATTGTCTGAAAAGATGGTCTATGGGCGAACTGGACATCTCCAAAATCCAAATCTCTTGGAGTACAAGATCCCCTCTGTTCACGAAATGCCCAACGTGACACCCATTATTGTTGAATCATCAGACCCAGAAGGACCATTCGGAGCAAAAGAAGCGGGTGAAGGGCCACTCTTACCCATACTTCCTGCTGTTGTGAATGCAGTCTATGACGCAATAGGCGTTCGAATAAGAGAACTTCCGCTCACACCAGATGTTGTTTGGAAGGCGATTTCTGCTAAGGCCAGATCAATGGATGGCATCGAGGCAACAGATTTGCCAGCACCACGATTGAACCATAGTCCTCTTCAAGCGACATTGGTTGAACGTGGAAACGAACACAAGATCCGTGACAAAAAACGACAAAGAAGCGAGGATACTTCGGCTTACGTCAATGGAGTTTTGTTTGGCTTCGATCCTGAACGACCTATGGAAGATCAAGTCGAAGGTTGGAAGACAGCGGTCGAACCAGTTCCTGAACAACTCGCAGAACTTGGATTGGCGGGGAAGGCTTGGCTCAAACAAGAGCAGCGCCATATGGGGGGTGAGCAATGATGCTTATGCCACCGTTTGAACTTCATCACCCTACATCTGTAGAAGAAGCATGTGAGATAGCATCTTCGTTTATGGAACTTGGAGAATCATTTGATTGGGTCGCTGGCGGAACCGACCTACTTCCCAATTACAAATGGCATATAAATGTCAAAAAGCATGTCATATCTCTTGCTAAAATCTCAGGTACTGATACCATTTCAATGACAGAAATCGGGGCGATGGCTCGCCTTGGAGCGATGACAGGTGCAACTGACATCCATCCACTTCTTGCTGAAGCTGCTGGTAAAATCGCCTCATCATTAATCCGTAACAACGCTACATTAGGCGGGAATCTGTGTGTCGACACACGCTGTTTTTGGTTTAATCAAAGTGAAGATTGGCGTCGTTCAATCGATTGGTGTCACAAAGAGGATTGCGGGACTGGATCTGATTGTAGGGTTATTCCAAACCAGAACACCCTTTGTGTTGCCACGTACCAAGGAGATCTTGCTCCATCGCTGATGGTTCTCGAAGGAGTTCTTCACCTCATTGGGCCTCATGGGTCACGAGAAGTACCTGCAGAGGACTTTTTCCAACTCGATGGAATCACTCGAAATGTACTTCAAGAAGGCGAATTTGTACTGAAGGTAACCTTCCCCGAGAATGTATCTTCAAGAGTTGGTTCTTATCACAAGCTCCGTGTCCGTGAATCGTGGGATTTCCCCGAAGCAGGAATTTCTGCAGCGTGGATTCCAGGTGATAACTCGACCCTTCGAGTTGCCTCTACGGCACTTGAATCAATACCTCGCCTTCATTCGGAGCAAGTGGCAGAATTGGTAGGTGAATTCTCAATAGATAACGTCACCGCTTTGTCAGAATCTGTAATGAAATCGATCAAGCCTGTGAACAATACTGCTCTCCCTCCAAGGTATAGAAAAGCAATGGTCAAGGTGTTGGCAAAACGATCTCTAAATAAAATACTGGAGGCTACTGAATGAGAGGGAAATGCTTCATTGTCTTCTTGTCAATCTTGATGTCTTGCGTCCCAAATTCTTCGGCCCAATTTCCAGAAAACAATGAATGGGAATTCGGTTGGGAAACTGATGTAGAGCCAAGTTATCTCCTCATACTCGATAGTGATAAATGGAAACTCGAAGATACTCTCTACTTCTTCGTTGAAAACCCTCGTATGAGCGATTTATCTCTGACGATTTCTGTTGAATTTGACTCAGAGGATGAGTTGTTAGAGGCAACATATGATGAAGAGATTACAATCGCATCCCAAGAAAACAAAACATTCGGTGTTGAGTTGCTTAGTTCGAATCCGGATGACGTACGTGGGTTTTCTCCGGATACATCCTTCTCAATAACAATCACAGCCACTGAAACAGCCGGCTCTGCTGAACTATCCACGAAAGAGATCGAGGCCGATCTCAAGGTTCCTCGGGCACACAAACTCATCCCTGAGGCGACGACGCCAACATATGCTATATCCGCAGGGACTTGGGTTGAAGCGACTCTTCATCTCAACAATATGGGCAATTCAGTTGATGCTGCAAAGGAAATAGAAGCCGATGTGCGAAGTTGCCCACTTCTTGACATAACAGGTCTTGATTCTGCACTTAATGTTCAGGTGGAGCCAACAGGCGTCAATGGGCAGGAAGCAGAATCCTTTACCTTCAGAATCGAACCATCTTCAGCACATCCTAGCCGTACGTGTGAAGTCACAATTTCCGTCACCTCTGAAGGTGATAATAACCAACGTAGTGTTGTATTTGATATTGAAATCACGGAAGAGGGTGGTTCTGACTCAGATTCAAATTCAGGAGCAGATTCTGGTTCCTCTAGTTCAGGCTCTACTGAAGAGGACTCTTCGGCGTTACCTTCGGTGAGTTTTATGACGACTTTTATTTTGGTCGGAATCACTGCTCTCGCGCGTTCTAAAACCGACTGAGTGACCCGAAAACTGATAGGAATCAGTCCAAATTTTATACCAAATTGGACTAAACGTCAAGGCAGAATCATTATGTGTGTAACGAGGTTCCGAAGAAAGGAACATACTACGCTTGTCGTAGAAATGAGGTATAATTATGGCAGAAGCAGAGAAATCAAAGTTCTCTGTTGAGAAGAAACTATTGACAGGTCTTGTCGTTTCTATTCTTCTCTCTACAACACTCATTGTTCTCGCTAGTTCCTCCAAAGAGACTGTGTTTTCACCGTACGTTAGAGACGCTGAAGGAGATTACCAGTACCAACAACTTACCAAGATGAGAGATTCTCTTGGAGATGGTGATGGATATGAGATATACAACACAATGTCGACTCCAATGTTGGTCAATGATTGGCAGGATCCTCACCGAACCATGCTGATCATCACTGCACCAGAGAAGCCATTTGATGCAGCAGAAGCAAGCGCAATCTATGATTTCGTAACTGAAAAGGGTGGAAAGGTCATCCTTGCAGCAAGCTCAACAAACGCACAACGTGTTGCAGAAGAGTTCGGTGTTCTCTACTTCGATGCTCCTGTTTCAGATTCAAAATGGTACTATGAAGTAGCCAACTCCGTTGGCGAGAGAGAGCCTCCACAAGAAACCCGTCT
>DAKQ01000046.1:17423-19915 GCA_002496635.1 Euryarchaeota archaeon UBA82
CTACGTACGCCATGCACTGAAGAATTGGTTGCAAATGCTCAAATTGAGAACTGCCGAATGCCAGTGCTTTTCCATTCTCCCACTGCTATCCAAGTACTTGACTTGGAAGACGATACCAGAGAAGTCAGTGTTCTTGCGTCTGCGAGTGACCAAGCATTCGTTGCTCGATCGGGATTCGACATTAACAATGCCGCAAACCCAAAGACTGGTAAAACTGACCTAATTGTACGAATAGATTATCCTGGTGTTGAAGCCTATGATAAGAAATCAGACAAGGACATCGGCAAGGTTGATGTTACAGGAAGTATCGTATTCGTCTCAGACCACTCCGTTCTCGCTAACCACCTTTGGGATGAAGCCGATGCAGATCTTACTGGTAAGCAACAATGTGGTTCTGACCTGTACCAAGAAAACGGCCACACCTGCTGGGACACAGACCCAGATGGTCTTATCGCAGCACAAGGTGATACGAAGTGGAATGGTAATCAACTGTACTTTCGTGCTCTCATCCGAGACATGATGGAATTCGATAATGAGGAACTATCCACTACAATCACTCGAAACCAAGATGAATTCAATATCGTCTTCGACGAAAGCCGTCACGTTTCAAGTGCCGTTACCCAACCATTCACAGAAGCAATCGGCGCTGTTGTCTTGCTCACAAGTGACACGTACCTCAAGTGGTTGATCATTCTCAACCTTTTCGCACTTCTTGCAATCGCTATCATGGTTGTTCCAGAAAAAGAGAATTGGAGGCACGTTTTCGATTTAACACGATTTAGAGAACGTCCTACAAAGATAGACTCTGCCCTATATCAAGTCCGAGTACGAGAGGCGTTCCTCTCCAAAGTTCGGCAATTTAATGACCTCACGCGTGACGAATTCGTCCGCAAGACACCTGCTGAAATTATGCAGATGGTCCGTGAACCACGCCTTGTTGAACTCGTTAGTTCAGCAAGATCATATTCCAACGAAGAACTAAGGGACATTATACCCTTGATCCGTCGTTGGGGAAACTGAAGAAAATATAGGAGGAAATTGACATGCAACCCCCCGCACCACCAGCAACCCCGCCCGCGCCAGCACCTGCAGCGCCAGCGGCACCAGCGCCACCAATGCCAGCAGCGCCAGCGGCTCCAGCCGCCCCTGCTGCACCAGTAGCGCCAGCCGCCCCTGCAGCACCGGCCGCTCCGGCACAGCCGAAGCACCAGAGCACCCCAGAGGTCCGAGAACGCCTTACAGCTGTCGGCGCAATCGCAAATGCGATCAGCGCTGAAGTACAGAAGGTAATTATCGGTAAGAGCCACGTTATCGACAACGTACTCATCAACATCCTCTCCAACGGTAACCTTCTGTTCGAAGATTATCCTGGATTGGCTAAGACATTGATGACCAACACGTTTGCCGATGCTCTTGGTTGTGACTTCAAGCGTGTACAATTCACGCCTGACTTGCTACCAGCCGACATTACAGGTACCAACATCTACGACGCTAAGAAGGGCGAATTTACGTTCAAGCCAGGACCTTTGTTCTGTAACCTTCTCCTTGCTGACGAGATTAACCGTGCTCCTCCAAAGACTCAAGCTGCTTTGCTTGAAGCTATGCAAGAGAAGCAAGTTACTATCGGTACTGTAACTCACAAACTCCCTGCACCGTTCATTGTTATGGCAACACAAAACCCTGTCGAACAAGAAGGTACATACCCACTTCCTGAAGCACAACTTGACCGTTTCATGTTCAAGATGAGTGTCGGTTATCCTGACCGTGCTGATGAAGATGAAATCCTTGCCCGACGTATCGCTCGTGGAAAGGACGCAGTCGATGTTGACGTCATTACTGACCCACAACGTGTTATTGCTATGCAACAAGCGTGTGAAGATGTATACGTTGATCCTGCAATTCGTATGTACATGGTCGAAGTCGTCGCAAGAACCCGTGAAGATCCACGTGTCCTTGTCGGTGCTTCTCCTCGTGGTTCCCAAGCTCTCTTGAAGACTTCTCGTGCTGCAGCAGCAATGCGTGGTCGCGACTTCGTCACACCTGACGATGTCAAGGCTATCGCAGAACTCGCTATCGCTCACAGAATGATCCTCAAGCCAGAACATCAAATCAAGGGTCTCGAGGCTGGCGAAGTTATGCAAAGCATTCTTCGCGAAGTACCTGTCCCTACTGTTTGAGATTTACTTGAATAATCACGAAATGGAGGTTTCTGTATGTGGAGTCGTAAATCAGCATTGCTAGGAAGCATGGCAGTTGCCATGTATCTTCTTGGTCTTACGCTACGTAACTCTCAGTTGGTCACAATTGCTGTGGTCATCTTTGTGTTCTTAACGTGGGCTGCTTTGTTTGGCGGACATGCTGACGTAGCTTCAAGTGGACGCCGGGCCGATGAATGGACTGGAGAAGAAGGCGTAGCCCTTGGCAGCGTCCTTGCCATGAGGAAACTTTCAGGTGCTCGAATATTCGAAGATGGAGAACTCACTGTTACGTTA
>DAKQ01000137.1 GCA_002496635.1 Euryarchaeota archaeon UBA82
CATGTACGGTGAAGATGATTACAATCTTGGTATGGAAGTCGGGCTTCCAGCCTACCACACCGTTGGAATGGACGGTCATTTCGTACCGGGAATTCATCCACAACTCGATGGTAAATATGTCAAAGAGTGCGATGATTCGGTTATGGAAATTCTCATTGGACAAAACCAACACGTTTCGTCAGGTCTCTTATACAGAGAGAAAAGTTACTTGCACGACTATCCTCACTGTTGGAGAACAGATCATCCCCTTCTCTACTACGCCATGGATTCTTGGTTTGTTCGTATGACAGCAGTAAAAGAGCGACTTCTCGAATTTAATGATGGTGTTGAATGGGCTCCTGATTGGGTTGGTGAAGGACGATTTGGAGAGTGGCTACGTAATGTCAAGGATTGGGCCATCTCTCGTGAGCGATACTGGGGTACACCCCTACCAGTTTGGAGAGATGAAGACGGGAATATGAAGTGCATTGGTTCAATTGCTGAACTTCAGGAAGAAGTAGCAAAAGCCCAAGCTGCTGGAATTGAAAACCCTGATTGTCCGCCTGATGTTGATTTACATCGACCCGTTGTTGACGCATTCACTTTGGTATCTGAAAACGGTAAGCCGATGAAAAGAGAGCCTTTTGTAATGGATTGTTGGTTTGATTCTGGTTGTGCACCATTCGCCCAATGGCATCATCCATTTAGTGAAGAAAATACATTCGATTCATCATTCCCAGTAGATTACATCTGTGAAGGTGTCGACCAAACACGTGGATGGTTTTACACACTTCTTGCAGTATCTACAACAGTCTTTGATTCACCGGCCTACAAACGGTGCTTGTCCCTTGGTTTGATTCTTGATGCTGAAGGCAAGAAAATGTCCAAATCACGAGGAAATATTGTCGACCCTTGGGATCATTTCAATCGAGAAGGTGCTGATGCAACTCGGTGGTACATGGTCACTGCAGGGGCTCCATGGAATCCTTTGAAGTTCGATTCAAACGGTGTCCGAGAAACATATGCAAAGATGTTCTTGACTCTATGGAATGTCTATCGCTTCCATGCAGACTATGCTGCTTTGGATGGCTTTGACCCGGAGGCACAACCCCTTCCTGTCCAAGAACGTTCAAGACTCGATCGTTGGATTCTATCAAAACTTCACACCACCGCACGATCATATCATGAAGGATTCACAAGTTGGAATTTCCATAAAGCATGCCGTGATCTTGAGGATTTCATTGTCAATGATTTATCCAATTGGTATGTCCGTCGTAGTCGACGACGTCTATGGGATGAAGCAGAATCAAACGACAAATTGGCATGTCAACATACATTGCATGAAGTTCTTGTAACGCTCAGTAAACTCATTGCTCCTGTCAGTCCATTCATGGTGGATACAATTCATCGTAATCTCACAGGCACATCCGTACATCTTGCTGATTGGCCTGTTGGAACTCCTGGTTCGCTTGAAGGAGCAACCGCTGATTCGTGGGGTGCATCCTTGTGCGAAGCAACCACTAGCCTTCCACCACAAGATTCTCAACTCGAGGCTGAAATGGAACTTATTCGTGAACTTGCAGAGACTGGCCGACGTATCCGAATTGATGCACAAAGAAGACAACGACTTCCATGTGCTGAAGGTTTCATCGTTGCAGGACCGAACCTAGAACCATATCATGACCTCCTTTCAGAGGAATTGAATGTCGAAACAATATCACTTGAAACAGATCTTGACAGGTTCCAACAAATTGCACTGGCTGTAAATTTCAGAGCCTTAGCACCGAAAGCAAAAGGCGATGTTAACGCCATTGCTAATGAATTGAAAGGGCATGAAAACCCTGAAGCTCTCCTCAATGAAATCAAAGCAGGGAATTGCGTGATCATGGGTGTTACAATCGAAGAATCTGATGTCGAGGTTCGCCGAACAGAGCGAGAAGGATTTGCTGCTGCCACTGTAACACTGGGCGAAGGCGAAGAAACTCAACATGTCAGCCTCGTATTGGATATGCAAGATACGCCTGAACTGCTTTCCAAAGGACTCGCCAGAGATATTACCCGACGAATCCAATCAAAGCGTAAGGACCTAAACCTTGAGATTGAGGCAACCATTGACGTAGAGATATGGATGGTCGACGCTCCAGAGTTGTTTGCTGACGATCAGGAATGGATTGCAAAGGAAACACGTGCTTCAGGCATCGCTTTCCTTAGTAATAACGCTCCTGAAGGTACTGAACATTTCGATGTCGATGGCGCTCATATTTCCTACAGAGTTCAATCCAATTGAGGCTATGTAATGCGCATTGTATCGCTTGTTCCAAGTTTAACAAAAACACTAGCGGACTTGGGGTTGCCCAAAGAACACCTTGTTGGAAGAACACCTTGGTGTATTTATCCCGAGAATTATGTTGCTGACATACCGGTCATCGGAGGGACAAAAACTCCGAATATCGGGAAAATAATGGCACTTGATCCAGACCTTATCATCATGGATAAGGAAGAAAATCCGCTTGAGGTGTTTAATGAACTCAAGAAGAAGGGCATTGACTGCTTTGTTACTGAAGTTGAGTCTCCATTAGATGTTCCAGAAATGCTTCGCTCTCTTGGAAAAAGAATCAATTGCGAAACAATAGGTGAAAAAATTGCAGCATCAATTGAACAGGAATTAGAACACAAGATGGCAAGTACTGGACCAAAAGTTGCTGCTATGATCTGGCATGATCCACTCATGTGCGTTTCACCTACACGCTATTCAGGATCTATTCTGGAATTATGCGGATTCATCGTTCCAGATTTTGAACCAAATGGAAATGGATACCCTGTTGTTACCACAAACCATCTTATCGAACATGGCATTGAAGGAATGCTTCTCTCAAGTGAACCACACAACTTTGCACTCGAAGAAGGTGAAGCGATTTCAGAAAGAGTTGTTCGTGAAGGAGGCCAACGGATTTGGAACGTTTGCATCGATGGAGAAGCGCTCACATGGTTCGGAACACACACTTTGCATGGATTGAAAGAGTTCAAGGCTCTTTACGAGGATTTGAAAATGAAGGCTCCTTAGCCTGCACCATGCGAAGACAACTTCTGGCCATGTTTGTTCTGTGCAGCATGCTCCTAGCAGGATGCTTCGGCTCAGGAGAATCCGTTGTTGAACAGGAGGAACAAACTTCAATGTGGGAAGAGTACACATTGATCGATGAACAAGGTCATGAAACGCCAAAGGAGTTCATGACCATTGATTTACGAACCAACCAAAGTATGAATATGACATGGGCTATTTTTGATGCAACAAAGGGAGGAAATTGCTGTGAGCATTATCTTGCGACATCCGTTGATGGCTCGATATTCAATATCGGAGGCGAGTATCCTGTTTGGTCTGTTGACAGAGGGCATGAATGGGATACATGGATGCCAGGAATCACTCCAGACATCCAATGCCGCACATTTGTACCAACAAATCCAGGACAAGAGGGGCTTGGAGAAGGTTCCATTGTTCAAGCGACGAATGGTGACATCATCTCTATGTCTTGGTTCCCCTATGTAGGAGGAGATTTGAAGCTCGACAAATTCTATGCCATTTTGTATGACCAATCCGAGATGGAATGGAGATGGTGTTACAACCGAATCACGGAACCATTCTATGATCGAAGTTGGCAAGTGGAAGTCATCGGACCTATCTCATCATCATTAGGAGACGGGGAATGGGCCTCTCTTGTCGTCTCAAACTTCTGGCATCAAACTCAGAATGCTGGCGGACAAATCTCTGTGGACGGTTTGAACTATTATCCAATACAGTTCCCAGGACGAGGTTCGTCTCAGCCCTCCATCGACATCGATCTTGATTTCACCAACGACTCCTTGGATTCCTACTGGGACGTAAACAAACCACACAAAGAGATGCGTGCATTTGCAGTTCCAAGTGGAGGGTTATTGTTCCCACAATATTTCGACAACGGAAACGCTGCTTTTCTTGATACAACTCTTTCCTGGAATGAACTTGCAGTTCAATTTCCGAGTGAATACTGCCATCTAGATTCAACTGGTTCAATCCACTGCGTTGCAAATTCGGGGAACACACTGACGCATTACCTCTCTCGCGATGGGGCTATGACCTGGACAAACCATACCTATGATATGTCGCCTGTTGCGTCTGGAATAGAAGAATGGGAGTTCCAAGGAAATGGAGATCACGATTTGTTTGTTCTAAATGTTCGATATCAATCGGCAGAAGGACCCGATGTTGACGTTGTTTACCATACACGAGGCTACAGTCAAGACCTCTCTCCGGATACGCTGACATTCATTGGCCAAGGTGATCTTGATTCAACTTCTGGAGCAGGAAATGATATCCGTTTCGACTTTGCTAGTCTAGCAATTCTTCCTGATGGAGGTGTCGTCGTTGCATACCATGATTCAACCGATGTGGACCCGTTGTTTGCTGTTGAACTAAACCTCCCAGAACAATAATTTGCGTCTCTTCTGAGCGTTATCCTCAAAAGCCTTTGACAAACGATGTTGTAGTATGATGCTTGCAACATTGCCCGGTATCGGCGATAGACTGATGAAACGACTGGATGACCATTTCGGTGGTCGAGATGAAGTCATGCAGACATTGCAATCAGGGGATATATCCCGTATTGCAGAGGTCGAAGGAATCTCTGTAAAGCGCGCATTACAACTCGCAAGACAGATTCATGGAAATGATGGAGCCTTCCTTGCCACAAAGGAATCTGAACGGTTGCATACACAATTAATAGAATCCCTTCAATCCTTTGCATCTTCTTCGGCCACATCATCAAGAATGCAGATGTTGATGCCTATGCATGAGATTGATCAACGTAGAACTCGCTGTTTGGATATGATGAATTTTGCTAAAGCGGACAATCAAGCTTATGATCGATTGCAGCAAGTCTTCAAGCAATTAAGTCATCCTCGAAAACCAAACCAACGATATGAGAGAGTCGTTGTTTCAAGAGATGAGCAACCAGAATGGTCTTCGTTTGTTCGAGTATTACAGCCGAGTCCAAGTGAAAAATGGAATGATTACACCGTTTTCAAGACCGTTACGTGGATTGGGAATGATGGTCCTGATGAAGCCCCTCCAGGTTGGTTGGTTCTTCCTGCAAATGCAGAGAAAGAAATCATGGTACCAGAATACACAATTGATTGGTTTAAGAACAACAAGAAGCCTCTCTCCTGTCTGATTGAAATTCTTCAATGGAAGCAAGAATGGAAAGGTACTCTTCATCCAGTTTTAGAACAAATTTTCACATCAACTGAGGGATTGGATGAACTTTCTGCATTGGTTTCAATGCTCGGAGATGCAGGTGATATCGAAAGCATGGAGTATGTTCGTGATGGTCTCTGGAAAGAATCCAAAGAACTTGAAGAGACTCTCAATAAGCGTATTGCAGAAGGAATGGAAACTGCATCTCTCGATCTATCGGGTTCAGACATGCTCGCTGCATTAGCAGATGCTGCAACCTTCCAGAGAAAACTAGCACAAGCGACTGAAAATGTCATTGATGAAGCCTTGCAAGAAGGAAGAAAGGAAATGGCAGAATATCTGGAGGTTACTGGAATTAATTGCCCTCATGACTTGTATTCTTCTTCTTGGCCTGTTAAAATAAAACGTTCCACTCTTGACCAAATTGACGCTGAACTTGAAAGACGAATCAATGATTCACGCAGTGAACATCTTGTGCAATCCTCTCGAAAACTTGCTGCACTCAAACCAAAATGTGAAATTGCTCTACGAACACTCATCGAACACGATATGTGGTACAGTATTTCTCGATGGGCATTGCATCATCAAGCAGAATTACCAGAACTCGTAAGCCACGGTGTTTGGTTCGAGGATGGAAGACATCTCTTCATCGAGGGTATTGCTCAACCCGTCTCATATGGCCTTGGCGACGTTGCCCCTAATGGAGATCGCCAACCGATTGCGTTACTCACTGGGGCGAATAGTGGAGGAAAGACGACGCTTCTGGAACTGGTTGCACATATCACTCTCCTTGCGCACATGGGATTACCAGTCCCAGCAAAAAATGCGTTTGTTGGCCGCATCGAATCACTTCATGTTCTTGCAAAATCAGGAGGCACTCAGAGTGCTGGAGCCTTAGAAACAACCTTGGTCGAACTTGCACAAGTTGTTTGTAATGACACACCTAAACTCATCCTAGCAGATGAATTGGAAGCGATTACAGAGCCTGGTGCTGGTGCTCGAATTATTGCAGGCATGCTGCGTGCTGCTCAGCAACAAACCAAGACAACAATGGTTCTTGTCACCCACTTGGCCCCAGCTATTCTTGAAGCATACGGGGGCAAGGGCCTTCGAGTAGATGGGATTGAAGCAAATGGATTAGATGAGCATCTCGAGCTAATTGTTGACCGGACTCCAAAGAGAAATTGTCTTGCTCGCTCCACACCAGAACTTATTGTTCGTCGATTGGTTGAGCGTTCAAATGGTTCAGCGAAAGAGGTCTTTACAGACATCTTATCGTTGTTCTAATCAACATTGACGTGATGTCTCTCCGCCGTATTCAAGCATTGGAACTTGGAAAAGGTCGTCACAGGTTCGATCGATAATTGGTAGCGTCAAGGTACTTTGAGCCCAGTCGATTGTAACTCCTCCTGATGCCATTGGTGATGGAACGTAATCTTCACCAGTTTGAGAAACAGCCAAGATAATTCCATCCCCTGGCTGTAAGATAACATCCATTGGTAGGAATTCCATAAGTGCATTAACTGAAACAAATGGAGTGAGTACTTCTTGCCCATCTCTGCCGCCTGCATGGAATCTCAAATCCATTACAGCATGACCAAGGTGCATACCTGTGCCATCAGTCATCTCGATGAAAAGATGTCCACCTGTCAGTCCAGGTGTTGCATCAATATGGAATGTAGGCATACCAACGATTCGAGTTTCCTCTTCAAATGGCCCGTAACTTAGGGTAACGCTGCTCGTAGCAGAGACTGTTGATCCAGATGGTGTTAGATCACTACCAACTAATTCTAGGTTTTCAACATCCATTGGAGGGTATGTTTCTTCAAAACGCCATCCACCTTGATTATCCTGCATTTCGACACCTAATGTCGGTGCGCGACCTTCGCCTCTCAAATACCAATCAAACCAGTACAGCATTTCATCAGCCCAATCCCACCGAAGAGTGTACGGATATGCTTCCTCTCCACGTCCAGAACTTAGACTACTATGCCCTTCAACCCGATCAGGATAATCATGTGCCCATTGTCCTGCTAAGGTTTTGACTTCTATGCCAGCGTCTTCAACGATTTGATGAGCCGGGAATGTCATGTGCGGGTCAACATTCCAATCCTGCATTCCCTGAATGATGTAAACAGAACCATTGTAATTCTGGACCACTCGATCGAGGAATGAACGTTCAGTCCAGTAACTGTTTCCAGCGTAATCGACCATTCCGCCACTGAGATATGCTGCAGGGCCGTTTGCATATCCCTGGATATATCCTTCACAGAGATTATGGCTGTCTTCTGTGTCTCCATCAATTCCAAAGGAACCGTATACTCCATTGTGCATAATCATGCCACGTGCTTCCATGCTTCCATTCCTCCACATAAGTTCATGAACACCGATAAGTCCAGACATCGGAACGATTGTTGCAAGATATGGATTTCCAAATGTGGCTGCTTGCCAAGGGGTTGAGCCATCGTATGATTTACCGATAATTCCTACCTTTCCATTCGACCAGGATTGTGTTCCAAGCCATGTAACAGCTGCATCGATTCCACGTTGTTCATCTGTCCCCATGAGATCCATACAGTGGTTCGATTCACCAGTTCCGAATACAGAAACTTGAGCGACTCCATAGCCATGAGGAACATAATTCTGAATGAGCATTTTACCAAGTCTGTCAGCTGGTGTGAGAGCATCCACATCACCGTCATCGTAGTACGGGCCAATTTCAGCAATTACTGGAACTAGACACTCAGTTGAAAGATTCTCAGTAGAACTGTAGTCACACCCTTCGATTACTGGCAACCACAATCCAAGATGAACCTCAGCGCCTCCTGCAGCGCCAGCCCCACCATCTGCAAGGGTAATGCTTGGGACAGGGACGTAAACAGATTGAACTGGTGCAATGTCATACGTTCCATTTACGCTGACTCGAGAAAATATATCGGCATCATCGTATGTAAGATCAGTTCTATCCCATGGTTCAGGATATGAATCTTCAACCACAAGATTTGAGGAATTCTCTAAATCTTCACCAAAGCATCCAGTTAGAAGGCTCGGCAAGAGAAGGACTGCCAGTAAAAAGCCGCTTCGCATGGTCATCGGTTAAGGGACAAACATATGACGCTTTGCGCATCATGATGATTCGTTGGATTCCTGGGCCTCAAGTTCAGCTCGTACTTCGTCCATGTCGAGAGATTGCAGTTTTCCAATGAGATCTCGAAGAGCCTCTTCTGGAAGGGCACCTGGTTGCATGAATACGCCTATACCATCTTTGAAAGCCACTGTTGTGGGGATTGATCGAATACCGAAAGAGCCGGCAAGTGCTTGTTCAGCCTCTGTATCCACCTTCGCAAACACAACGTCTGGGAATTCTTCTGAAACGCCTTCAAAAACTGGCGCATAGGCTCTGCAAGGGCCACACCACTCAGCCCAAAAATCAATGATGACAAGTTTGTTTTCTTCTATGATTTCATTGAAGGATGACCCGTGCATTGTTACTGTCGCCATAGGCTCTCCTGTAGTTTAGAGTATATTTGCCCATGCATTCCCCCACGTTGCTGCATCGGCGGTTTCATGTGCTGTAACGCACCCCCGAGAATATGAGCCGAACCCTCGTACTCAGTGCAGTTTTGATTTTTCTCTTAACTTCTGCTTCACCAACTTCAATGTTGCTTGATAATCAGGCTGTGGAATCTGCAGGAGAAGGCGATTCGGTAATTATCTCTGAAATCCTTGTTTCTCCGAATGGCATGAAGAATAACGAAACATGTACAAACTGCTACAACGCTACAGATTGGAACGCTGATGGAGACTATGGGAAGTTTTCTGATCAATTTATTGAACTTCACAATCCTACATCCGAGGCAATCAACGTCTCAGACTGGGTTCTCGATGATAAGCCAGATGGCGGTAGCGCTCCTTGTCAAATAGCTCGAAATACAGTAATACCTGCAAATGGATACATCTCCATTTTCATCAATGCATCTCGAATTGAACTCGACTATTTCGATGGAGACACCGTATCTCTCACGGATACAAGCGGAACTCTCATCGATGAACTCTCCTACCCAGCAGAAGATTCGTGGTACGGAAATTCCTACATTCCGCTTGAGAATGGTACGATCTGGAAAGTAAGTCCCCCGACACCAGGATTTGCTGAAGGTGAATTCTTCCCATCCGCACAGAACATGGTTGGCTGCTTCGGAATCAGTGATGGCGGTAGAGTCGATGCAATGGTCCTCCAAGGCAGAGTTGTAACTATGAACGGTGAATCAGATGTGATCAACGAAGGAAATGTCCTCATTCGAAATGGAATGATAGAAGCGGTTTGGGGCGATACAATTCCTTCCAACATTGATCTTACTAACGTTCCAATTATTGATACAAACGGAACCATTTACCCGGGACTCATCGATTCTCACAATCACATGCATTACAACCACATCCCGCTCTGGGACTTTGATGTACATACATCAACGAAGTCTGAAGAAGGTGGTTATTCAAACAGAAATCAATGGAAAAACAATCCGAACTACAAGCGAGATATTTCCTGGATGAAGACCTTTGTTCAAGGCGGAAGTATGTGGAACATGGCTGATGAGCAAATGAAGTATGCAGAAGTGATGGCCGTAGCAGGAGGCGTCACAGCAGTTCAAGGTTCTCCAACTTCGAACACCGATGCTTGGGATAGCATGCTTTCGAGAAACATCGAATTGTACAACTTTGGTTGCTGCGATGATATTCACACAAAGGTAACGACTCTCGAAAGCGATTATGTTGGAAGTCAC
>DAKQ01000084.1 GCA_002496635.1 Euryarchaeota archaeon UBA82
CGAACATTGGAAGATAATGGCAGACATCGCAGCTTCATCAGAGGGCGAATTCGATATTTGGATTACGGGGAATCTTGCGGTTGATTCCACCTTTGATTTGCGATTGAAGGACGATCTAATTCGTTCTGAGCTTGGCGCAGCCCCATTGGTCGGCATTGTCCTCCTTATCGTGTTTAGTTCGCTCATTGCATCCGCCCTTCCAATGGCTGTGGGCCTACTAACAGTGTTGAGCGCCCTAGGAATCACAGTATGGCTTTCCACCCTCGAAGGTGTTTCAGTCAACAATTTTGCATCCAACATAATCACTCTACTCGGATTAGGTGTATCCATAGATTACTCCTTGTTCATACTTTATCGATATAGGGAGGAACTTGCAGCAGGTCACGATACGCGAACTGCAATTGCCATTTCGACAGCAACTGCAGGTCGCGCAGTATTTTTTTCAGGTTTAACAGTAGCAACAGGCCTTCTAGGCCTCCTTTTCTTCAAGAATACACAAACCCCATCAATGGGTATTGGAGGGACATTGGCTGTCAGCATGGCAATGTTGACTTCCGTAGTCATTCTTCCCGCGCTTCTAGCACTTATTGGACCGAGAATCAATTCTCTAAGAATTCCATTTGGCATGAAAGACACAGTATCAGAGGATGGTTTTTGGTCTTGGATTGCAACTCAAGTCATGAATCGGCCACTAGTAATTCTCGTACCAATTCTTTTTCTTCTTGTTGGAGTAGGAGCTCCATTTCTCCAGGCAGAATATGGAGTAACGAGCATTCGTTCACTTCCACCTGATGACATGGCTCGTGAAGGTCTCGAGGAAATGTCATCTATCTGGGTCGAAACCTCTGATAATTCTCTCTTCTTTATTCTCGAACTTGGAGAGGAGGAGGATGTATTGAGTGAAGAGAATCTTCGTAGTACACATGCTTATGCATCTTCTTTAATGGAATCTGAACATGTAATTTCTATTCTTGCACCTGGCTATTTTGATCCCTCTATGAATGCTAGCTCAGTTGTCCAATTTTGGTCAACCCCTGACGATTTTTTAACTCCAGAACAAATCGGTCAACGAGAGTATCTCCGATCTTCATTCATTAGTCAAAAAACGAGTCACACCTATCTTCTCATCACTCTCGGGGATGAGTGGAATACTGCTGAAGCACGCCATTTCGTAGAAGACATAAGATCAGTTCGTGATGCTAATGGAATCGATCTGATGGGCGTGGAAAAGGAATCAATTATCATCGGCGGCCTCGCAGCTTACAATCTTGATTTGTTAGACGCAGTTGTCGAAAATCTTCCAACATCAATGGCATTTATTTTCATCTCTACCTGTATCCTTTTGTTCATTCAAGTTCGCTCAGTCATAATCCCCTTCAAGGCAATAGTCATGAATATTCTCAGTATTACAGCCACTTTCGGAATGTTGGTATTCGTATTCCAAGAAGGGGGTCTTGGTTTAGATGAAATTATGAATTTCACTCCACAACCAATTGATCCGACAACACCTGTAATGTTGTTCTGTATCGTATTCGGTCTTTCAATGGATTATGAGGTACTCATGCTTTCTCGTATTCATGAAGAATGGGAACGGACTGGCGACAATACACTGGCCGTTGCATACGGCCTTCAGAAAACAGGCCGCTTAGTTACTGCAGCAGCCCTGATTATGGTACTCGTGTTCTCTGCACAGATATTCGCCTCTGTGGCTATCATCAAGCAGTTCGGACTCGGCCTCGCACTCGCCATCTTCCTAGATGCGACACTTGTTCGCGCTCTCGTTGTTCCTGCAACGATGCGCCTGATGGGCCCCCTCAATTGGTGGGCACCATCCTTTCTCCGTAACGACAAGAAGAAAGAAACCGATTTTGCAGAGGAATAAAATCAGCAGAGATCTGCACCAAGTTCTTCCAAGAGTGCCAAGAGCTCGCGATCTTCAGGTAGATGAATCAAAGCGCCCTGTGCAGCAAAAAATGCAGCCGGGTGATTTCGCATCATCAAGTGAGCACGTGCCATATTTGACCAAGGGTGTCCTGGATTCAGTGAACGAACGGCTTGAACAGCAGCCCTAAACCAAGCCATAGCCCGTTCAATCTCTCCTCCAGCGAGAATAATCGCACCAATATCATTCCAAGGGTCACCTAAGGAAGGGTCAGTCTCAATGGCCCTTCGACACCAAGCCATAGCTTCGGAATCATTCCCCATCACACTGTATGACCAACCAATCATCGTAGCGGCTTCGGCAGATGGCCGGAGACGAAAAGAAGCTCCAAAATGTTCAGCAGCATAGTCAAACATCCCAATATTCTGAATCACATTCCCCATTCTGAAGAGTCGATCTGACATTTCAGCATCCATTTCATCTCCATCAAAATCGATTCCCATTTCATTCCAGATTTGATCCATTGCATCGAGCAATCGGGCTGGGCCAGCCCGATCACGTAGGCAAGCATGCTCGGGCATACTCCAATCTGCCTCAAGGATTTCACTTCGTTCACGTATGTTGGAAAGATGCCCACGTCTCTCAGAATTTGGAATTAGGCG
>DAKQ01000076.1 GCA_002496635.1 Euryarchaeota archaeon UBA82
AAGAATATCCATCATTGCTTCTCTCCCGCCGTTAGCCACAGAGGGTAATGCACGTTTTGGTATCAAGCGCCCGCCCGATAACAGTTCATCGAGAAGATCGTTTCCTTCGATCCCGAAAGCAGATGCTTCCAAAACGTTGAGGATGTTTCGATGATCAATTTCCGTGGACAAGACATTTCGCAAATACCTTGCATCACTACTGTTGTGTGAAAGTGAAGCCATCGCAGACGAGAAATAATGTCGGTCAAGAGCATCATCATAGTGAGCAAGGCTTGCATTTTCTGGTAAACTAGTAAAAGCAGAACCGAACGATTTTCGGCGCATTTGCAGGGCTGCAGATGGTAAATCATCTGCATTCTCCAAGATTTTGATCCAAGGAGTATTGATTTCGTTCAAATCCGGTAAGATGTCCTTTCCGAGTTTTTCAGAGTCAATATCATTTGCAACTGCTCTTAATACTGCTTTGGCATTTTGGTATTCATATCGTCCCGTATAAATCTCTACAATTTTACGTACCCTTCCGTTACAATAAGACAGAATCTTTGACAATTCGTTCTCAAGATTGTGTGTAAGTGCAGCCTCAACCAAATCGCCACCAGTGTACCTGGATGCGTAGAGGTTGATTTCGTTTTGATACCCACTTTCTGCTACAGCATTGATTAGTTGGTCGGGTGATTGATTGATTAGTTGACGCAGTCGAGCTTTGTCCATTAATGCTTGACGACGAGTCTTTGCTCGTGCAGCAACATATGGTGTATTACTCGACAGCATCATTCATCCCTCATCCAAATAGTGTTTCGTTAATTGCAGCGCGCTCGTCGTTCCACGTTCTGTCAAGAAGTGTATCGAATCGGAAGTCGAATGAAACTGAACCATCTGCAGCTTCCATCATGAAGCCACCAAGTCCGTCTATTTTGTCTCCAATGGTACGAGAACCTGCTTCTTTCTTCAATGCAGCCGCATCGACAGTAACTGGCCTTAGAACGAAATCTTTTCCAGAAAGATCTCCGGCATGCTTCAACAAGGACTTCAGTAAGGTCGCTCTTCCCTTCATCCCGGGATCGGCGAGTTGTGCCTTTGCTGCATCATATGTAGCATCTAAAACGCTACGACGTGCGATGAGCAACTCTTTCTGATTTCCTTGCCGCGCACTGGCGACCATTTCTCGTGAGATTTGTTCTGCTTCACGCTCAGCACGAGCATTTGCTTCGTCCGAGATAGACGATGCCTTTGTTTCTGCTTCACCGACAATTGCATCTGCTTCTGTCTTCGCTTCTTTTAGCATTACTTTGGCTTGCGCCTCAGCAGATGCAGCGATATCTTTAGCAAGTGTTTCAAGTGTCATATTTTCATCTCCAGCGAATCAACAGACCTGTGTCTGTTGTAACGCCACATCTTCATAGGAAAAGTGGCAATGCACCGAGAATTACAATTGATTCAGGAAGAGCCGTGAAAATGAGCGCAGGACCGAATTTGCTTGAGTCTTCAGCGAGCATGCCGACAGCAGCGCTGCCAATGCTTCCCTGGGAGACCCCAGCGCCGAGACCAGCAAGACCGAGAGCAATACCTGCTCCCATGTCCTTGCCCCAGCTTTCGGTTGTTTCTGCGTCAGCGTCCGCTTGAGCGGATACGCCTTGAGCAATCAAGACGAGTGCGCCAAGCACAATCATCATTCGTAGGCTTTTCTTTAGGGTATTCTTGTTCATATTTTCTACCTCCTTAACGTCCAGTGGACTATGAATTCCCCTCAACATGTAGGGGTTGGCCACCAAGCGGGGAATAAGCCCTGCCTGAGCCATCGTAAAACTTGCCCATCCATTCCACAAAGTGGAGACGGGCTGCGTGAATAGAAGGTGAAAGAAGACCGAGTGCTATTGCAAACACTTGGACGCCAATCCAGAGGAGGAAGAAGAGCGGAACCATGGCGTAGTCGCCTGTTGAAACTGCTTCTGTCATAGAAGCAAAGCCCATGTCGTTTCCGATTTCTGCGATCTTGACACCAGCAACACCAACTGCCATGATTCGCAGATAAGAAAGCGTATTTGCGAGTAAACCAAATGTTTCGATTGGACCCATGATAATACCGCCCACCCAGCCAAATCCTTCGAAGGTAGCAAGAGCGATGATGAGTAATCCTATACCAGCAAGCATAATCATTGCAGGCACAGTAGCAGCAATGACTTCGTTATCCTTATTCATGTATCCATAAATGTGGAAAAAGCCCCCGAGTAGAATCATCATCCAACTTCCTTTTTCGAAGAATGCAGCGACAATTCCATGAGCCTTCAGGACATTGAAGAATCCAATTATGAATCCAATGAGTAAATGGAGGACTCCTATGTAAACGGAAAGAAGTACGTAATCTGTGAGAGCGCCGGTTGCACGATGGAATGGGATATACGTATGCGTCATACCAAGTGTGTCGGCGACAAAGGCAGGGAAGTGGATGTTATCATACGTCCATGCATAGAACCCATCCAAAGGCGACCATGATTCATCCCATATGAAGCCAAAGCCTTCTGCGAATAAGAATCCCCATATCATGCACCAGATGCCCATTGACATAAGCACAGTAGTTGCGTTCTTACCCATTGGTTCTTTGGCGAATGGCATTGAACGAAGCCAGAGTGCGATCAGAACAATGATAAATCCATATCCAAAGTCGCCGAGAATGAGTCCATAAATCAGTGGCAATGTGATCATTATGAATGTGGTTGGGTCGAAGGAACCGTATTTTGGACGGCCGACGAGGTCAACCACGAGTTCAAACGGTTGCGCAGGACTTGCATTATTGTAAGCTACTGGGGGTTTTGGCTCATGATGGTGATCATCATGATCATCATGATGATGATGTTGTTCCACATGCTCTTCAATCTCAAGATGGGATACGAGTTTGTTAAGAGAGTTACGAGCTTTCCCTGCGTTTTCTGTAGGAACCCATGCGTCAAGAGCAAATGCCTGGTTGGAAACCGCAAGAGATGTAGGAGATGTGTAAATTGCAGATTCTCTTTCTAGATATTCCTCTACGATAACCAGATCTGAACCGTTCTCTTCAGCCCAATCATCAAGTGACTTCGTATTGGATTCTACGCTGGATTCTGCCATTGTGATAGCAGTCTTTGTTTCAGCAGCTCTTTCAGAAGGCGTTCCTTCTCCAGTTGGAAGTTGAATTGCTTTTGCGTTCAGTTCAGCCAATGCAATTTGGACTGCTGCTGCATCGCCCGGAGCACATGCGACAGCAATCAACCCCTTTGGACAAAGATACTCAATCCGAGTCGCCATATCGGCGAAGACTTTGTGTGCCTTTGATGCATTTGGAGTTTCAGCGACGTAAATTTCTACACCCTCATATCCAGAAAGCAGGTCAAGAGAGATATCGAGTGGTGCGAGGCGCTCAAAGACACGAAGGTGGTCGTTGAGTGATGAAATTTCAGATTCTGCTTCACGCATGGCTTCAATGGTCTCGAGCGCAACATCGATCTTTGAGGACAATCTCTCTGCAAGTTTCTTAGCATTTGCACTCGAAATAGATCCTTTGGAGTTGTGAACAGGAATTGCGCTACGGACAGAACGAACCTTGAGCAGAAGGGCGCTGACCATATCGGCTTCTTCGCTTGTAATTGCACGTCCCACACTGATTCCTTCTTCGAATTGTGTGTAGTCTTCGATGTGAACACACCCCAAGTCAGAGCACTTGCGGACGATTTCATGCATAGCATCAACAGGCGCCGCCAATGTGAGACGGGACATGTCGACGGTTGAGAACATAGTACCACTTCATTGATTGAGGAGTCTTTCCACGATGAGCGAAACTGCTGCATCCTGATTCTTAGCAGCATCTTTCTGAACTGCTTCTACGGATTTTGAGCCTTCTTTCTGGACTTTTGTTACGTTCTTCATTGCCGCTTCTCGGGCAGAATCAAGCGTTGTCTTGATTGTTGCCTGAGCATCTTCTGCGGCCTTGGAGACCATATCTGCTGCATCACGTCGAGCATCGCTGAGTATTCGACTGGATTCACTCTGAGCATCCGAGAGAGTCTTTTCAGCAGCCTGCTCGGCCTTTTTGATGCTCTGGAGGACTTTTTGCATTCCCATTACAACCACTTTGACTCGACCACCGAGAGGGGGTTTATGAGGCTAATGGAATAGCAAGTTGAAGAAAAGAGACGTTACAGTGGCTTTTTCCCACGAAATCGACTCGACATAAGGAACGGGTAGAGGAGACGGCCTGAAACATTTTCAAAACCTACTTCAACCATCATGTTCCGATAATATTTGTTTGTACCATAATGAGTGTAAGAACGTGCCAGCCCTTTCCACGGATGATCTTTGGTTTTTGTAACCCAGCGAGCCATCCATTGAACCACAGTACTCATCCAAATTCTACCGGCTAAACCATGAAGCGCATTTGCCTTTCCTGCATCACACATTACAAGTTGACCGCCTGGCTTGAGTACACGATATATTTCTTCAAGCCCTTTCTTCTTATCTTGAAAATCACGGAATGAGAAAAGACAGAATACCATGTCGAAAGAATTGCTATCCAACGGGATATCTTCGGCGATTGCTTGCACATATGCTGCTGGTTTCTCACCTCGGCCTTTGCGAGCGGAATCGACTCGCTTCTTTGCAACTTTGAGCATTTCTTCAGAGGGGTCAAGACACGTTACGTCCAATCCTACAAGATCTTCTGCAAAGCTTCCAGGTCCGCATCCAACCTCCAGAATTTTCATTCCTTGAGTCGCATGGTTGCGAACGTTTCGCCTCCAACGTTTGTCCTGACCGAAAGTCATCAATCGGTTCACTCGGTCATAATCTGGAATGGTGGCCTCGAGTTGTTCTTCCAACTCGGTCCAAGCATCCAAATCAATACCAGATGGGTCGTAACCACCCGTTGCCGCTCGACTGGACATGGTTGTGGGCAGGCTCCGCCCTCTTTGGAGGTGTCGCTTCGACCAGTAAACAACTTCAAGCGATACGCTCGACTGTTTCTGGCGTAATACCCTCTTCTGGGGTAACACGGAAAACCAACATTTTCAGGTTTTCTGGAGCGTTTCTAAACTTAGAAACGATCATCGAGGTTTCGAAATCAGAACCGATAGTACGTACTCCAAATGTAAGAACCATGTCTGCAATACTTGCAAGTTCTTGGCGAATTGCGGGTGACAAACCATTTACTGAAACGCTGATTAAGAGAAGGCCACGGTACATTTGTGTGTGTGCTTGAAGCATACGTATCATGGCAACAACTCGACCAGGATCATCTCGTTGCAGGAAGAAATCAAGGCTGTCAATTGCCGCTCTAAAGTATGGCCCGAGAGCCATAATTTCATTGGTTACTTCAGTGAGATAATCTTGATTATTTTCGTCGACGAATCGCGTCTGAGCGAGTCGTTGAATGTCTTCGAGTCGGAAACCCTCTAGGCGATATCGGCTCGCTAAGAGTTCTCGTTCTAGAACATT
>DAKQ01000062.1 GCA_002496635.1 Euryarchaeota archaeon UBA82
CCAAAGAAAAGGGCAGCATGTGCAGTTGTATCAGCCACATTGGAATACTGAGGCGACTCTATTTCTCTCCAAGTAAAGAGCGCATGAAGAACAAAACATACCCCTGCGAGGGCAAATGATCCTACAACCAGCTCGGTCGTAATGACGTGGAATGTTCCATTTTCAATCATAGACGCCCCTCCAGATAATCTGCGCCATAGTGATTCCACTGTTCCATACTCCAGCCGTCAGGCAAGCCATCAGCAGGTAAGGGAGGAGGCGTGTTTTCTTGAGCGAGTACTTCCGTTGATGCTTCGTATTTTTCCAATTCCGATGTATCCTTTCTCGGCATCTTGAGCAAAAGAACAATTCCAAAGAAAAGAACGACATGAGCAAGTGATTGTAGGTTCAGTGCCATTTCGTCAACTTCCCATCGAGGTTCAAGGCTGGATAATGAGAACCACGGCGTTGTTTGAGTAGGACCTTCCCCCTCGAGTATTGCTCGCCATTCGATTGTGTTTGCATCGATGGAAGCAGGTAAGGTAGCTTTCCAACAGTCTCCGTCCAAAATGGTTGTCAGTTCTATCGCATCACCTGATGGTTCTCTCCACTCGATCTCAACACTCGAAGCATTCACTGTCTCAACACACAAATCGGTTGAATCACCTATATCTCGTGATGTCGTTGGAGAATATTCAGGGTTTAATCGTTGAAGATTCTCGGGGATTGGAATCACTTCAATGTCAAAGGCCTGAGATATTCCGAAGTATGGACTACCTGAACTACCACCGTGTTGAACAGCAACGTAGAGCGTCTTTGAACCGATTTCATCAGCCCTTAGAATCCATGTGTGTGAATAGACAGATGTGGGGGGATTATCCATTGAAATCTCGATGTAATTATTAGCATCACCCATCCCATCAGAGAGTATTTCCCATCCATGAGAAGTTGGAACATCTCCATTCGCATTTGTTGTTGATAGTAAGAAAATTCCGAGTATGTCCATATCATGTTCTATTCCAATTCCAGAAATTTTAACAATGATTTCTGCTGGTTGACCTGCCCAAACCGATGCTGCTGGTTGAATATTTAATCCGAGGTTGGAGGTTGCATTTTGATTTGCGTCGCCATGACATGCGCCGCCACATTGCATGTCTTCCAATCCATTACCGACGCCTCCTGGATTTCCACTTACATGAAGCGGAACAAGAAACGCCAGGACAAGAAATACTGTCAAACGGGCTCTCAAATTAATCACCTCTCCGAAGTATTACCGCAGCAAGGAAGAGAATGCCAATAATCGTGTAAAGGGACCCAAGACCGAATCCAAGGGCGGTTGAAGGTCCTTCATCGAAATCTGTAGTTTGGGCATCAATGGTAATTTGTGTCGAAGGCGATTGACAATCAGATTCTAGTGTCCTATCTCCAATGGTCACCGTCAATTTGTAAGTCGTGAGACCGAGTATACTTGGAGTATCGGCAAAACTAGTTTTGTTGGTTTGGCCCCGAAGAACGCCGTTTCGATACACATTGAAATTCGCAGATTCTTGTGAACTCCATGACCATGCTAGATTGACATCGTCATCATCGAGAGTCGATGTAAGACTCGGGCATGGTAATGCTGGCAATGCTTGGACAACTGTCGTGGACTCATCTACTGCACCGGATTCATCGGTAACGACCAAGGTGATAGATACGCTTCCTGAAAGCGGCATGAGGAACGAAACATCCGTTCCCGAAGTGGATGATTGCCCTGCTTGTGATGATGACCAAGACCATTGATATCCAACTATTCTGTTATCTAAATCTGATGAAGAATCGCCCGTCAACTGAACACGTTCACCGGCATATGCGGATTCAGTCAAGACCGTTATGATTGCAGTTGGAGGGGCATTGGATATTGTGATTGATGTGGAAGAAAGCCCCGTAGCCTCGCCATCCGTGACAAGAACTTCTACGCTCCATACTTGTCCTGGTCCAAGATATGACGAGGGCACAATTGTAGCATTGTCAAGAGCCCCTTCTCTAAATCCATTCCTAAACCAAGTGATTGAAGTTGTTTCAATGGAATCCATATCGTCATCTGAGGATTCAATGAGAAGCATGATATCTTGTTGAGAGTTGATTGAGCCGTCGATGGTAGCTGTTACGAATGGATCTGAATTGATGATATCAACATACAATGTTTCACTTTCTAAACTTGAATCTGAACCATCGAAAGCATGGATCACTGCAGCCCAAGTTTGCCCTTTCATGGTTTCAGAAGAGGGAAGTGGATTTATTCCATTCAACTGAGGTTGAAGAACATCTTCAAGATACCATTGGATATTGAATGATAGAACATCCATCGAATCTGCATCGGTCATTACTGCATCAACTGAGAGGTTCATTTGGCTTGTTGCTTGGGTTGCGACAATCGAAGTTGATTGAAGGATTGGAGCCGTGTTTTCGATTGTTGTAGCGGCTGATAATTGCCATGTAGACCATGTGATTCCGTCATTTACTCGAACATTCACGCTCCAAGAATCTCCTTTCATAGTGCTAGCGAAGGACAAGGTTTCTGAATCAATTCCTGCATCTACTCCGTTCTTTATCCATCGATATTCTGTGCTTACAATCGAGTCCATGTCTGCGTCAGATGAAGTAACTGTGGCGGTAAGATTGTTTTGGGTCGTCGGATTACTTGGCGTGATATCGACACTGTCTACTGTAGGAGGAGTGTTTGTTGTCATTGACCCAATGATAACAGCAGAGGACTTCATCCAAGCCGAAGTATCTGTTCCATCTGAAACTCGCAGTTCGACTTCCCATGAATCGCCATCTCGCGTGGCAAGAGATGGTAAGAGAGACTGGCCATCTAATGACGTTTGATGAGTGCCATCAAGATACCATCGATGTTCATAGGTCAGGGTATCCATTGCATCTGCATCCGACGATGTGTTGACTACGGGCAAATCATCAGTCGTACTAGGGTTTGAGATTCCTATTGAAACCGAAGAAAGGGTTGGAGCAGAATTGGTAATTGTCACAACATTACTTGTCACATCAGCGCCGAAGGCAGTGCCATCGGACGGAGTAACAATCACGTACCATTCATCGCCTTTGACGGTATGCTGTGAAGGAAGGGTTTTGCCAACATTTCCAGGGTTGGAAACTCCATTTACAAACCAAGCAAACGTCGTACCAGACTCTGCATCACCATCTACGTCATCAAAGGTGTACGTTGCTACAAGTGGATCTGTTGTGCTTGCAGTGGCTGGGCTAAGCAAAAGACTGTTTAGTGAGGGGGGATTGTTTGCAGGTGCGCTCCCTTCTGAAATCTGGTACGTCGCAGTATCCCATACATCATTTGAATTGCCTCCATTTCCATCAGCAGCATTTACTGCAACATCAATTGATACAGTACCGGAACCTGTTGATGGAGCTGTCCAATCAACGCTCCAACTTCTGTAATTGCTGTTCATATGTGTTGCACTGTTTGCAGCTGTGTTGATCTGGACTCCTGTCCCAGGAGAAGAAAGTGAGCCTTTGTCGATATCAAGAGCGAATCCCCCGCTATTCGAAGAGACCCCTCCTGTTACTGATACCGATAGTGTGTATGTACTTCCAGCTACGTATGTTGTTGGTTGTCCTGACATTGAAATCGTTGCAGTTTGGGTATTCGTCCCATGACAATAACCTCCGCCACAACCAGTACCTTGACCTGAAATCCCGCCGCTGTAAGCATTTGACATTGGCGTAACCATGGCTAAGCAAAGGATTGCAAAAAGACATAGAGTACGCTTTTTCATGGCCCAACCTCGCACTTATTGCGTAAAA
>DAKQ01000027.1:0-1586 GCA_002496635.1 Euryarchaeota archaeon UBA82
TATGAGCAATGCCGAGAACTTGTTGATGAAATCCATGTTACGATGGTACAAACAAATCAATCGGGAGAGGTACGTATTGGACTCTTTAGCGAGAACGAGTGGCAAAAAGAGATTGTTGAAACCGTTCCTTCTGATGATAAGAACGAGCATGAAACGACATATATGATTCTTCGAAGAAGATCATGACCCATCGTATTCAGTCACTCGAATACCAAGTCTGCCTTGTCGAGCAGGGCGTTGCATGATTCGTTCTACTTTCTTATCGAAGGCATCTTTGAGATCAATCTTCATTGCTAGAGAATGCCCCATGAGGAGGATCATAACATCAGCCATCTCTTCTGCAACTTCTTCAATTGGTTTATTCTTGGTAACAGCTGCTGCAAGTTCACCTAATTCTTCTACAGTTAATGCGATTCGATACCCCATATCATGACCGTTGTTTCCAGCGAAGTCATGTTTGTGATGAAATGCTGCGACGCGTTGCATCATGTTCGTCCATATGTCTTCATCTTTGGATGAGAGCCACGATTCTACAGAGAAAGGTTCCATAATGCATGGTTTACTGGAACGCACTAAATCATTGTGTCAGAAGAGAAGTGATGCACGACCAGACAGGTCCAAGCCTTCGATTGGCTTCTGCGGATACCGATTCATGATTCAAATCAGCAGTTGCATCTCCTGGTTCTCTTCCAGCAGCCCAGTTTGAACCGATGAGTAAGGCAGCATATGGAAGTTCGACTTCTCTGCACAGTTTCGCTTCCCGTGGCATAGTCATTCCGACAACTTCTCCACCGAGACGATCGATTGCTTCAACTTCAGCAGCAGTTTCAAATTGAGGTCCTTGTGCTAACCAGTAGGTGAATCTGAGTCGTTCATCTGAAAGGTTTTGGATTGTACGAAGTGTGGATTCAAGATGTTGATTCATATCTTCATCGAATGGAATTGTTACGGATGTAAACTGAGCCTTCTCATCATGGAAGGTTGTTGTTTGCCCTGTGAAGTCGATGTATTGGTGAGCGATTCCTACTCGCCCTGGAGGGAAATCAGAAGCAACACATCCTACAGAGCAGACAGACAATACTGCATCCACTTGTGAATGCTTCAAAGCCCAGATGTTTGCATGATGATTGATCATGTGTGGAGGTTTACTTGCAGAACCATCGTTATGATGGCGTTGAAGAAAGACAAGTGTCTTCTCTTCAGAACCTTGTTTGAGTTGGAATGATTTGAGTGGAACAAGTCCATACGGAGTTTCGACATTAAACGAGTCAGTCGCTATCACTTCAAGTCCAACATCACTGAATGGTTGGCCTGTAGCCATGTTCAATAAACCAGTTCCACCGATGACGGCCATGCGCTGCATGACTATCCCAATCGCTCAACGATTGTCAAATGTTCGCTGCTTATTCTTGCAAACGCTCGATTAACTCAGCCTTCTTTCCAGAGACAGGCTTACCTGCTTCCTTGAGAAGTTCTTTGAGTTGAGCAACAGTCATTGAACTGTAGTCTGTTGATGCTTCAGCAGGTGCTTCTTCAACAACTTCTTCTGCAGCAGGAGCTTCTTCAGCAACAGGTTCTGGTGCTTC
>DAKQ01000027.1:1904-4737 GCA_002496635.1 Euryarchaeota archaeon UBA82
GGTGCTTCTGCGACTTCTTCTGTCGTCTCTTCTTCTGCATCTTCAGATGAATCTTCTGATTCTTCTTCCATTGCTTCAGCGAGTGCTGCTGCTTTCTTGGCTTTGAGTTCAGCAGCACTACGTGCTTCTTGTGAGTGAATTTCATCAAGCGTTGGACCTGCATCCATTGTTACACCAGCTTGGAGAAGTTGGCTCTTTCGAATAACGACAGACTTGCAAGGATAGATACTCTTGATGGAATTTTGAATATTGTTTTCAAGAGATCCATCGAGCATTGCAACTTGGAGACCATCGTATGTTGACTTGGCGATAAATCCACGAACAACTTCTCGAGTCTTGGAACGAATTGCTTGCTTAACCGAGGTCTGAACACGCTTTTGGGTGATGATCAGAGGCTTGATTCGAACGAGGTAACCGTCTTCGGTGACTGCGTCCATTACGTCGTCAATCTTACCACGGTATCGGCGGATTTGTCGACGAATGTGGTTTGTTTGATGATGATGTCCAACGAATGTTGTCAATGCATCTTGTCCGACTGTTTCAGTGACACGGAATCGAAGCATAACATGCATCTTTGTGAAATCACCATTAAATTCTTGTTGGGTCATCTCATAGACACGTCCTATGATGTGTTCGTCTGACTCGCCGATGGTCTCTCCAATGTTCTGGAAATTCCAAGGGCTTCGAGGAGCTCGAATGGTGTACCAACGCTTTGTCTTCCACTTATCTCTCTGCTTACGGGCTGTTGCTCGCGCTTTTGCGCTCATCTTCTTTGCCATGTCACTCATCTCGGAGGTGTCTTGAGGGGGCTACCCCTCTTGCAATTCACCGACATACCTCTCCTATTTGAATAAGATTGATGGAAAGGAAGAGCGGCAAACCTCTTGACCTAGTCATTTCGTGGTTGTTTTATGGGCATCCTTCACATCAATGCTACTGCCACAGCCCATGAATTACAAGACATCGATCTGGTCACTGAAGCCCTTCAGTGGTTTACTGGAACAGAATGGGATGTCGATATGACCTCATCTTACCATGGACCTAAGGTTGCTTTACTCAGCACACTTGTACAGAAAAATAAACTCGTTTCAGACTTTGTTCAAAGGCTTGGAGAAAGTAACTCCAAACTTATCCGAGAACAACTCGAACAGCGAATGGACGAAAATAATGTCATCCATGCTCGATTTGACTTGGAGAAAATTGTAGGCCAAGTAGTATCCCTAACGCCGCAAAATCATAATGGTCCAGTCATAAAAGTTCGAATGAAAGTAGCAGTCTATCCAGGGCAAAATTCTACTGATATTGCTATGCAAGTTTTCGAGTAAAATTTTCGGCTAACCTAAACTGACATGGCTCTATGAATAGCATTCAAGTAGGTGATGACACTGCGTAAAGTCATGACTCACGTTGTGACTTCCGCATGTGTTGATCACAAGTATCAAGATTGCGTTGCGGTTTGCCCTGTAGAAGCATTCCGTGAAATGGATACATACCTCATTATTGATCCAGACGAATGCATCGACTGCGGAGCATGTGTGCCAGAATGTCCTGTTGAAGCGATTTTCGCAGATACTGACGTGCCTGACGAAGAAGAGGCATGGATTGATAAAAACGAAGAAGAGGCCGCAGATGCAGAAGTTGCTGAAGGTGATTCACCAGTTCTTGGCTCTTGATTTTCACTGTAGCAGTTAACCAACCTTCTTGAAGGGTTATACCTCCCGCTGGGATGAGAGCCATGATACATACTGATTTCTCCGAACTACGACACGGTAGTGACCTCCTGAAGAGAGGATTCGCTAGAATGCAACAGGGCGGCGTTATTATGGACGTCGTCGATGCTGAACAAGCTGCAATTGCTGAAGAAGCAGGTGCAGTTGCAGTCATGGCTCTGGAGCGTGTTCCTGCTGACATTCGTGCAGCTGGTGGAGTCGCTCGAATGAGCCACCCTGACATGATTCAAGGAATTCTCGATTGTACTTCAATTCCGGTTATGGCAAAAGCACGTATTGGTCACGAAGGAGAAGCCCGTATTCTCGAATCTATGGGTGTTGACATGGTCGATGAGTCGGAAGTTCTTACACCTGCAGATCCTTTCTTCCATATCGATAAGAAATCCTACGAAATTCCATTCGTCTGTGGAGCAACTGAACTTGGAGAAGCTGTACGTCGAATATACGAAGGAGCTGCAATGATTCGTACCAAGGGTGAAGCAGGAACAGGAAACCTCGTCGCTGCAGTCACACATTCTCGTTTAATCACTCAAGAAATAAAGCAAGTTCAGTCAATGAGCAGCGACCTCCTTGATGAAACTGCAGATCTCATCGCCGAGCGATATCGAGTTCTTGCAAACACTTCGAAACTTCCAGGAACTCACCTTGAGACGCCTTTTGGCCCTATCGATGATGACATGCGATATTCTCTTCGCTCGATTCTTGATGATGTTAAGGAACTAGGCCGTCTTCCTGTTGTAACATTCTCAGCAGGTGGAATTGCTACACCTGCAGATGCGTCTCACATGATGAGAATGGGAATGGATGGTATCTTCGTTGGCTCTGGAATCTTCAAGTCCGACGATCCTCCAACAATGGCAGATGCGATTGTGATGGCAACTGCACACTACAATGATGGTGCAAAGGTCGCAGAAGCAATGGCAATGACAAAAGGCGATGCCATGAAAGGCGATGAACTTGAAACATTAGAAGTTCGACTCGACCAACGTGGCTGGTGAATCATTCCAGCGGCGTATCGATTGATACGTCTCCAAGAGTCCACTTTAGAGTCTTAATGACGCCTTCAAGTGCCTTGTAGTTTCGAACTGCATCTTTCATTCCTT
>DAKQ01000027.1:5114-15408 GCA_002496635.1 Euryarchaeota archaeon UBA82
TCAGCACGTCCAAGCATGGCTTCGATTTCTTCCCATGTTCGGTCATAGGTTCGTTCTGCTGACATGGTTTCTCTCAATGAGCGAGGGTATTAGAACCCAATCCCTACCGTCATCTAAGAAAGCCGATTATCATTGGTTTTCAAGCACTCGCTATCTCCAAGCACGATATTTACTGCTGAAACATTATCTTCAACAATTGCACCTGGAGAAAGAATACAACCTGAAAGAGAAACATTCGAACCAACGCTCGCACCTTCCATCAGTACGGTTTCCAGAAGAGTTGATCGATCCCCTACACTGCATCCTGTTGCAATAACGGATTTGTGAAGTTCAATATTTGAACCAATATGTGCAGAGTTGGAAACGAACGAACCGTTGCCATCGACTGATCCATCAGGCATAGGGAATGGAAGGGTGTTGCGTTGTTCAATCAAAACATGTTGTGCCCGGATGAGTTCGGTTGGTGAACCAACATCGAACCAAACTCCATCGATAGCTTTTGCATACATTGGCCATCCCATCTCTAAAAGTCGAGGGAAGAGATTCTTGGAGAAATCATATTTCTCACCCTCAGGAACAAGAGCCATTACCTCAGGTTCAAGGATGTATAATCCTGCATTGATTACGTTAGAAAATGCTTCTTCAGGCTGCGGTTTCTCTTTGAATTTTCGAATGTATCCCTCTCGCAGTTCACCATCAACATCTCCTTCTTCTGAATTGGAAAGACCTACAATTCCGAATGGACTTGGGTCTTCAACTTCCCAAAGAGCCATCGTAGCTTTTGCACCACTGTCTTTGTGTGCTTGGAGGAGAGCAGCTACATCAAAAGAAGCCACTGAATCACCAGAACCAATGATTACAGTATCAGTAATCTCATCCATGAGAAGTCGAACAGAACCTGCAGTCCCCATAGGAGTATGTTCTTGGTTGATTCGTCCAGATGTTGATTCTGTATTCCATTGCTCCACATGAGCAGCGAGCATTTCTCCACGATATCCAGTGGTAACAATAAGTGAATCAACACCACCTTGGACCATTGAATCTTTTACAAAATCAATTACTGGGCGTCCTAAAACTTCAACCATTGGTTTAGGCCGAGCATCGGTAATTGGCCTTAGACGAGAACCTTGGCCACCGGCCATGATGATTCCGAGCATGTTGATCAACGACGGCGTCGACCTGCGGACATATCCACTCGGCGCATCTTTTTCTTACCGCCACGACGTGGTGGAGGATTGTTTGCAGTTGTTTCTTCGTTACCCATACCACCAAAGGTAAGAGTTCCTTTGTCGAGTAGACTTGAAATCAATCCCTCAGCAACTTCTTCTGATTCAGCACCAGTTTTCAGGCTCTTTGAAACGGCCTCATTGTGGTCAGTCATCCATGATTTCCGCTCTTCTCGAGCCATGTTTAGTTCATCTCTGACCTTGTTGACATCTGTCATCATTTCATCGATTTTAGCATGTGTTTCGTCTGCTTTTCCTCGAAGTGCTACGTACTCATTGTGATGACGATCTCCTTCTGCTTTGAGAAAATCCCGAAGCGAAAAGGCTTCATCAACTTCTTTGGATTTTTCATCAGCACGACCAACTGCTTCAAGCATGGCCTGGTGTGATACATCAGCCTCAGCCTTGAGAGTTTTAATTGCAGAGTCGAGGTCATCAAGGTCAACTGCAACGAGTTCAAATGCTTCAACTTCAGGAGAGAGTTCTTGGATTCGACGACTCATTTGTTTGATCTTTTCCATGGTCTCTTTTTCCTTCTTAGGCCCCATTGCAGAGGTATTGTAGAGGTTTTCCAAGTTGGCAACATCTCGCTTTAATTGAGCATGTTCTGCAGATGCACTCTTTTTCTCATTCTTCTCTCCACGTCGTCCTTTAGCCTGGCCGATAATGGATCTGATTTGGTCTTGAATTGCGTTTCGCTTCTCTTTGAACAATCGGATTTCAGCTCGAATTGTCTTTACTTCTGCAAGAACAAGTTCCACCTTTTCCTTGTGCTCTTTATATTGACCTTGAATTGTGTTACGTTGATCTGCTGCAGAACGTGCCTCTGAACTGTAGTTATTACGAATATCTCGCAACTTTCGTACCTTTGCTTCCATAGCATGCAAACGGTCACGTAGTTCAGCATCAGGGCGTTCTTCTGCTTGGTCTTTGGAACCCAACATACCACTGCGTAGTGGTTTTGCATTTCAAACCTATGGATTCAACAAAAGTGTTCAAACATTGAAAATATCGAGAAGTTCAAGCACGACTCCAAGACCTATAACCAACGAACCAAGCAACTGTCCACTTACAGATATGGAGCGGCGCAATCGTGTTCTAAACTCATTGCGAACATTGACATTGATTTGTCGACCAATCAGCAAGTCACCACTAGGCTCTTCTAATCGTACAGAAACTGTTGCATCGCCAAATCGTTCTGGTAAGAGCGTTTGCCATGCCATAGTACCATCCTGGAGCAATCCGGTCATCTTGCCAAGAACGTCTTCATTTCCGTCAACGGCAATAGGCAGTGATTCAGATGACCACCAGACTTCCTTTCCAGGTTCCAACTCGTATCGCATAGCAATTTCATGCGGACGGAAATCCGGAGACTGTACGCGGAATACGACTGTCTTACTCTTTTTGGAAAGGTTGTGCATGAAGACAAAGAGATTGGCTCTTTTGGTAACCACATTTTCAAGGTCGACTTCGAAAACAAGATCTTTGAGTGCAGAGGGTCTACCAAATTCCATATCCTGTTCAATTCGATCGACAAGTCGGAAAAATGCTGGACATTGTGTTCTTGCATGTTCTATCAATTCAAGCCACAATTCAAGACTGAAGGAATCTTCTTCGAGCAACGCTTGTATTCCATCTTCTTTGATCACTTCTTCAAATTCGAGTTTCATAGTTTTAGAATCCATTCCATTGTAATGTCGATAGAGTGTCATCAGAATCTTTTCCCGTGCAAAATCATGCTTAACGCCACGCTTTACGTGACTTTGGACAGTTCGCATGAGTAAATCGTATTTTGATCGAAGTAACGGATCGAGATGAGTTCGAATCATGTCATCAAAGACACTTTGCAAGGTAGAAGGGTGAACGGGAGCCTCAAAGGCGTCTAACAAGCCTGATTTGTTGACCATGTTAAATCGATGCTGCCTTGTCGACATATGCAATCCAAGTGCGAGCATAAGTAAGCCCCATGATATGATGAAGATGTTTCGACCAAGAGAAATATCAAGTCCAAAGAGGATAACAAAACCAAGACCTATACAGCCTAAAACTGCGCTTGTGAAGCAAAGTGAGTGAATCCTTATTTGAACTTGAATACGGTGAGCCATCCCATCATAACCATGCAAAGCTTCGATGCTTTGATGTTGTTCTTGAGATAACTTGATGGCTCCGCTAAAAGCTGAATATGAGAGTGAAATTCTGTATCGATGCAATCCCAAAACCAACAACCATCCAATGCCAATAACTGAACCAAGAAGTAACAAGGTCGAACTGAAGGACTGTCCAATTGAAGGCTCAATACTTGATTCCCACCAATTTGGATCAGTTCCCTCATAGGCCCAAGAGCCTAATAAAATGAAAAGAGAAAACACTGGAAGGAGCAGGGTGAGACGCAATCCAGAGGAGAGAATCTGATTATCGATCGAGAGAAGAAATCGTTCTCTTTCCAAAAGAGGAGATTCCAAAACGGAGGGCAAGGATGAATCAACTGTCTCGCTCACGAACGTCCCTTGCGAACATGAGTCAAAAGCGTTCGTCCTGTAGAAGAAGGAAAACGGTCAGATTACAACTCATTGGGTACGTACGATAATTGAATCTGAAATAGTCGAATCAAGTTCGACAAGTGTTCCATTCGTATCGAATTGGGATGAACCAAGTGATTTGATCACCGATCCGATTGCTAATCGTTCTCCAAAGAGTCCAACCAGGTCTTCAGAAGCAAGAAGACCAACAATGGATGCTTCTTGCCCTTTTCCAAGCAAGGAAAGGGAGGTAAATTGATTGATTTTGGATGAGATTCTGTCGCTGATCTCTGTAGTCGCTTTCGGTATGTCTCTTCCGCTTGGGTCAAATTCGGGATCTCCAAGTAATAGGGTCAATGCGACTTCTAGATCATCATCGATAGCATGCTCGAGACGACATGCTGTTTCGTGTGGATTTCCATCAAAGGGTATTCGTTCAAGAAGAACTTCTGCGAGACGATGACGTCTCTTCATAGTTCTACCATGAATCAATCCATTTTCGGTTAATTTGGCGCCTTTGTACCGTACATAATCGATGAATCCTTTTGCCGATAGACGTTGAATCATTTCTGTAGCAGAAGCAGGAGAAACATTGAGTTTCTGGGCTAAGTCACCAGTTCTTACTCGCGAATGAGGGTCTGATTCAAAGAACTCATACATGGTTTCAAGATATTCATCTTCGAACTCTTGAAAATGACCCGCCATAGTCGCCCCTCGCTGTATTAAAATACAAGAGTCCCCTTATTAATCCTACTTTGCCGAAAATACTGTTGAGCAAGAAGGGCATCGCACAGAACCCTCATATTCAGAAGGTACTCGTAACTTCGAAGGACATTCAGGACATGAAATCTCAATCTTGGCAGGAGGTGTTTCTATGATTTCTAAATCATCATCATCTTCGATTTCTTCTTCAATCTCTTCCTCGATTTCCGCTTCCACTTCGAACCGCTCAGAGCAATCAGGACAACGTACTGTACCTGAATAGTCGCCAGGAATACGTAATGTTCTTTCGCAAAATGGACATGAGCGCTCTACTGATTCAACTTCTTTCTTGACGATCTTTTTCTTGTCCTTCTTTTTCTTTTCAGACGCCACACTTTCAGATTCTGATGAACGTCGAAGATGGAGAACCAAAATGATAGCAGCAGAAGTAGCGATACCTCCACCGATTGCTACCCATGGAACTTCAAACCCTTCTTCTTCAACTTCTTTATCTTGAACTGAAAAACTCTTCTCGGATTCCAACACAGTACTTGCAAAAGTCCATTGTGCAGTAAGAAGAAGTTCTGTTCCAGTAGGGACCTCAAACGACAGGTCGATTTTCGAGGTTGAACCCGCAGTCATTGCAGAAGTGGTCGTTTGGGCGAGTATGCTTCCATCTGAATCAATGAGCAGCATCTGTCCACTCGGGCCATTTAACTGCCCTGAGTTTTGAAGGTCAATGGTTACTGTTGCTAAACTACCCTCCTCCATTTCTCGTGGTATTGTAATCGGGCTGATGGACATCGAATAGATGGGCTCTTCTCCAGAGAGGGGCGCAGTAGCGATGTAACTTGTTGTAGAAGCAGTCCATCCTACAGGATCCATTCGTAAAATGACTTCAGTTCCAGGAACCTCACCTAAGGGCGTCTGTCCGCTAATGATTCCAGAACCGAGGGTAACGATCTGTTCAGAAACAAAAACATCTGTCCCAGAGATTCGATACCCATATCGCAACTTTACATCTCTTGTAACCCCATTATCGATTGAAACATTCCATCCTATGGTAACCTCGCCCTCTTCTTCAATAGCAATCACTTCGGCAAACATGCCTTGTTCTGAGCCAACATCCACCGAGAAGGTTCCATTCAATCCTTCGAGCACAATGCCATCAGAAGAGCGTATCATCCAATGGTATTCCTGAAGGCCTGATTGAGTAAGAGTGAACGAGAGAGCAATGTCGCCTGCTTGTCCTTGTTCGAGTGTAACAGAACTATTTGCAACGACCACATTCAAACTTGAGCGAATTTCCAAATCAGCTTGACCAGTTGAATTCCCTTGATTTCGCAGGAGTAAAGAAACATCGATGGTATCGTCAACATGCCATGGCCCTCCAATGAGCGCTAAACCGGAAGGTCCTGCTCCATCGAATATTGCAGAGTCGAGACCTTCAAGTGTGAACAATGTGATACCGCCGCTTGTTGCACCATTCCGATCCTCAATGAATATACATTCAAGGATTCCAGGACGTGCTGTGAACGTCAATAACTCTGAAACCACCTCTTCTATAGAAAGAATGATGGATTGATTGTAGATCTCACTGTCTTGGAAATCACATATGATACGACCATCAAAGGAACGTTCTCCGTCGATATTTGATAGTGTTAGGTTGAAAGAAACATCCGATCCAGCAGTAACGTTTTGTGTCTGAATCTCCAAAGCCATCGTTGCGTTTGGCAAGGGAGGAGGGCCAATTGTAGCAATTACTGAAAGGGATGAAACAGATTGATTCATTGAAACGTTCATCCAAAGATTACCTTCTGTTGCCATAAACGTTGATTCGAATTCCAAGACTACGCTCGAAGTGCCGTTAACGAGTACATCAACGTAGTGAATCGTCTCATTCCAAGTATCTTGCATGACATCAAGGACAAATGATGCAGTCCCATCAACATCACCAAAGTTCTCTATTGGTATTTCTGCCTGGATGAAATCACCTTGCCGGATTGTTGAATTCGTAGTATATTCTCCAGTGGAATCAATAGCAGACAAAGTGATTGCTGAAGTTCCTACAAAATCAATGGCTGAAGGTGCTAGGCGTTGCAATGAAACAATTGTTTCAGAAACAAATCCACTCGAGGGCTCACCAACATCACCAAATAACTCAATATGAAGTTCCATGTATCCGATGTCGAGATCGGTCAATTGAATTAAAACCGCCTTGATTTCATTACCGGAAAGGGTGTGAGATTGATTTTGGGTCCACAGTATCTGGCCACTCAAATCGACAAGAGTTGAGTTGAGATGAACCGTACCAGCGGAGTTATTTTCTTCAACAAGATCGAGAGAAACATTCGTTGAATTCCCCAAAAAGGTCGATGAATCGTCAAAAATCAAACTTGACTCTTCCATTAAGATGGCACCACTGGAAGCCTGAACTGTTGGCAAGGAAAGCACGGAACACAACAAAAGTCCGGCCATGAATATACGAGACAAAAATCTCGATTGGCCTTCCATACCTTGCTTGAACTCATGGGGGTTCTTGAGCATGATGCTGAAATATGTCGCAGCGGGAGGTTTATTCAAGGTTGCAGAGTCGGCGAAACATATGACGCCCGAGGAACTTTTGGCCATCACGCCTGAGTTTCTAGCGAAAGCAATACTCCACAGGCGAGAACGCCTTGCTTTGGAGATCCCAGAACAGCTGGATGCCAGGACAAATGAACTTACTGAAGCAGCAGCGATGGCTCGAGTTGCTAAAGAGAAAAGGGATTCAGTCAATCATAAGGTTGCATCTCTAAAACGAGAACGAAATGAAGCACAAGCAAAGGCAAAGCGTCTCTTTTTGGAAGCAAATTCAATACGTGAAAGTGCGCCTAAGCCAAAAGGTGGCAGTGAGCCTGAACCTGAATGGGCAAAGGAACGCCTGCAGCAACGCCTCGATGCACTTGATCTCACGCTCCAAACCAACTGGGGTACGCACCTTGATGAGCGTGCGACACTGAATGAAATGAAAAATCTTGTACGCGAACACGAAGCGTGGGTCGAAAAGAGGAAAGATTCCTTTTCTGAAATTCATAAGATGTTCGAGTTAAGAGAACAAGCGAAAAAGTTGCTTGAAACAGCTGATAAAGCCCATCAAGCAATGGTTCAACTCCATGATGAAAATCAAATCTTCCATGATACATATATCGACAATGAGCAAAAGAGGAAACATGCTGATGGGCGTACAACAAGACTTGCTCAAGCACTCGATGAAAGTCAACGAGGTATTGATTTTTGGAAAGAGACGTTGAAATCTGGATTCCACGAATTGTTGATTGATGCAGAACGAGTAAATGAAGGTGGCAAATCCACTCGAGCTCTTGCTCGAGAACGACGCAAGAAATCTGAAGAACAAGATGGAGGCGAGGAGGAATGAACGTCTGTAGAACCACTGGTTTAACCGTGGAGCAACAAGAACGTTGGCCGTTCCTTTACAGTCATCTTTCTTCAGAGATTGAGATTCCGTCCCTCAATGCGATGGATGAGCAATTCATTATTGAGATGGACAAGGAGATTTCAAGAATACTCAAACATATCGGAGATGGTAAAGCCAAAAGTAGAGAATCACTTACTCGCCACCTTAAGGGTTTATTACAGAGGAGATTCCAGAGAAACGCCAAGGTTGAGGCATTCGGTTCATCCGTCACAGGATTATCACTAGGGACTGGTGATCTCGACCTTTGTTTGTCTTTCAAGAAAGAACAACCGAAGAAGGTATTGAGAAAAGTCGCCGGGCTCTTAAGGGAAGAAGGCATGATGGATATTCAACAAATTCCTAGGGCGAAAATTCCAATTGTGAAATTCAATGACTCACGCTCTGGTCTTGATGTGGACATATCAATCGAAAACCGATTAGCGATTCACAACTCAAAGATGCTCAAGTCCTATGCCCAGGATAAGCGTGTGCGTGAATTTATTCTAATGATAAAGTACTGGGCGAGTAGAAGAGGCATCAATACTGCGTATGAAGGGACTCTCTCTTCCTATGCATGGACCTTAATGAGCATCCAACATTTGCAGATGACAAACCCACCTGTTGCCCCAAATAGGCAAAGTGGAAACAAACCAAATTTGGTTGAAATAAATGGAGAGTTATATGACATTTCAAATGATTCTTCTCCATTTGATTCAGAGAATAAACAATCATTAGCTTTGCTCCTAATTACATTCTTTGATCGATTCGCAACCCGATGGGATTGGAATGAAATGGTTGTTTCAATACGGAATGGTGGCCCATTAAATGCCGAAAAGAAGCGATGGACACACACTGGCCCACTTCCGCTTGAAGTTGTTACGGGACAATCCAAGAATCGAATGGAACATGTCATGCCAATCGAAGATCCCTTCGACCATGAACATGATTTGTCTAGGATTGTCAAAGCAGAAGGTGCCATGACAATCCAAGAGGAGTTCATGCGTGCATTACATCTCCTATCTGAAGGAAAATCCTGGAAAGAGATTTGCACCCCTGTTATGGAAATAGACGAAGAACCTGAAGACTTTTTCCATGATTTGAGAACTCAAAATATTGATCTCTTGAAACAAAGTCTTGAAGAAATGAAATTAGAGGTTACTCAAGTTGAAGAGCACATACAATCACTGGTTACAGAGCGTCAAAACTCCAAAGAACTGTTGGATCTTTTGCGTGGAACGCTGCAAGAAACAAGAAACGTCAAATCAAATCGACAATCTATACTTGCTGAATTACGACCATTGAGCATGAAAGTACAGGAATTACGCCAAACACGAGACGGAATCAATGAACGCATTGCAATTCCAACAAAACGAATCCGACAAGAAATGGTTCGTATGTTTGATTCTCTTACCGCAGAAGTCGACGTATTCAATACGCAAAACCTTGGAAAGGAGAAAGGAGATTTCTCGTATTTCTTTGAATTACAAGCAATGTACAAAGCCTCAATTCAGTCAAATGAAGTACATCAGGAGTTCATTCGATTGCGAAGAGAGCAAAATAAGGAATACAAAGCCCTCAAGAAAACCAATTCAAAAGAGGAAGATGTGCTTAATCGTCTTATCGAGAAGAACCCTGAACTCAAAGGCATTAATCTCCATCCAAAAACTGTCAAAGAGTTTCAACAAAACGCAAATAAATTACAAAAATCCATCAACATCCAATATTCCAAGAAACATGAAGTAAGGCGGGAAATAGGACGAATTGAAGCATGGATACGCATTGCTACGAGTAAAGGGAAGCAACGCTCAAAGCGAGATTCTAAACCTCGAACTACCCGGCGTCAGGCACCTGCTGTCAACATTAACGAGGTTCGGGAACGAGCTTCAACCGGAGGTTCATTTTCACTCAATGAACTCGATGCTTTGTTGTCCAAGGGTGGAATTTCTGGTATTGAATCAAAAGATAAAGCATCAACTTCAAATCAATCCGATAGAAAGAAATCTGGGCGTAAGAAATCCACATATCGTGTAGATCTTAGACAAGGTCGAAAACGTGGCAAAAAGCAATCACGGAAGTGATTCCATGGATGTATCTTGGCGAGAAGGTCTTTCTCCAAAAGAGCTTACAATAGAATGGATAAAAACCATCCAAGAATTGTTTCTGGAAGGAACCGGTGAGCAATACTTTGCAGGTTCAATACAAGCGTTACCTATTCCAAATTGGGAAGGAAATCTAATGCTTTTTGATTCAATCGAAAAAACACCTACATCGATGCGAGGACTCCTATGGACGGCTCCTTTCAAGGAAGATACAGTTCGAATTGTTTCATTTGTACTCGATGCAGGTTCCAGAAACAAAGGATGGGGCAGCCAAGCATGGAACAAACTTGT
>DAKQ01000092.1:0-1330 GCA_002496635.1 Euryarchaeota archaeon UBA82
AACTTTTCAAGTTCACCGTGGATGTGAATCAGATTCTTTGAACCAGCACGTTCATGGAGATTGTCTACATTTTGAGTGACGAGAAGCATATCATCGAGATGTTCTTCCAACGTTGTAAGTGCAGTATGTCCTGGATTTGGTTTAACTTCAAACAACTGGCGCCGCCTTGCTTGATAAAAATCCCACACAAGTTGAGGATTTCTTTCCCAACCCATTGGTGTTGCAACATCTTCGATTCTGTGTTCTTCCCATAATCCATCTGAGGCTCTGAAGGTTCGAATGCCTGATTCAGCACTGATACCTGCGCCTGTTAAGATGACCACTTTGGTCTCTTTCGTCCACATAGGAATCTACTCCCAGTCGTTCTTTTGCTCAAAACTATATTCTTCAACGACTGTTTCTTGAGGTTGAGGGATATATTGCTGAGGCTGGGTTGTGATTTGTTGTGGCTGACTAATTATTTGACCATGCTGAACAAATTGACCTTGTACAGCCATAACAGTGCCATCCGGTTGAACCATCATCACTTGTGGTTTTCTTTTGCCAGTAGCAAGACCAACGATCAATAGAATGAGCCCTAATATACAGCATCCACAACTCGCAATAGAAATCAATCCGTCTGTTCCTACTTCGTTTGCATCGGCGATGATAATATCGCCTTGAGAGGCTATTTCGTATGAACCAGTCTCCTCGATTACCAAGTCTCCCAAGTATGTATATTCAGACGTATCATAGAGATCTCCACTCGAGCAATCTCTCTCAAAATACTCGTATATTTCATCAGTAATTGATAATTCAAATTGATTGCAGTCTACATTTCCAATCGCATAAACATAAATGACAAAGGAATCTCCTTCAGAAAACTGGAATGTATTACCATTTTCTGAAGTATCATGCATTATGTTCGATGAATTTGGTTTGAAATCCATAGCAGAGAAAAATGTGACTGCTGCAACGATAAGGCAAATGCCAGAGAGTATACTGCCACTAATGACTAAGCCCTTTTTCATCTAGACCACAATCATGTCGAAGCAAGTGTGAGGTTCTTCCACATCTCTTCTGGAACTTCCATAGCGAGTCTGAGGCCACCCATTGCACCGAGTCTGACTGGATCATCGACAACGTGTACGTTGACATCGCCCATGTCTGAGAGTCGGCGTTCGATGAGAGCACCGAGTCCACGAATTCCAGAACCGCCACCTGCGAGAACCATGTTTCGACGGAATTCGTCGTGGTATTCAGGATTTGAGTCAGCGATGAGTTTCTTGACGTTGTCGACAATTGGTTCAACTATTGATTCGCAAGCACGTTGCATGCAATCTGTAATGTC
>DAKQ01000092.1:1696-5675 GCA_002496635.1 Euryarchaeota archaeon UBA82
TCATCAGGTGTTGATGTGGATACGAAGGAGTATTGCTCCTTCCATCGACGAGCCATATCCTTCGTGATTTGAGCACCGTTGTACTTGGATTGAACTTCCTTGATGATTTGTGCGTCAACATAGTCTCCAGCGTATCCAGTGTGCATCTGATCACCTGGTCCAGGGATTGTTCCATAAACACGGCAAAGGTCAGTTGTACCTGCTCCAATGTCGATAACGAGTGTGTGCTCAATCATGTCCAGTGCATATGCAACTGCGAATGGTTCAGAAATGATCATTGCAGCGTTAACTGATCCTGCTGCTGCATCGAAAATTGCAGTCTTGTCAACGTGGCTTGCTTCTGCAGGAGCTCCGATGACAGCGACAACACGATCGTGGTCTTCTGGATCTGAGAGTCCAATAAGATGGGTAATGAAGTGAGCAATGAATTCTCTGTCTTCTTTTGTATCTTTAATGACACCAAGTTCTAGGGGTCTGAAAAGGTTGAGAGCCAAACGGTTCTTGAGTGCTTCTTCTCCAAAGAGTACATCTCTCTTCAAAAAGTTTCGAGCAATTGGATCTTTTGGTGTTCCAATTACAGTGAGTTCTTCTTCTTCGTGATTTCCTGATGAAACCATTACGGAGCGGAAAGTCCCCAAGTCAATTCCAATATACAATACGTCTTCAGCCATAGTGTTCGCCTATTTTACGGACATCCACCCACTTTATGAAGCATCCCTCTCTCAACTCCCCTGAAAAGGAGGTTAAATTTAAGCCAATTTATTTCTATAGAAAGATGTTTATAGCCAACTTTCACAGGCCTGACAGTACCATGCAGAGTACTCTGGATAGAGTTGACCCATGCTGTTGCAATTGGTACATTCCTTCAATGCGTTATCGCCGAAAATTTCCATAACAAGAGCAACGTGTTGTTCCTCTTCGATTCCTAGATGTTGCCTCATAACCCAAAGCATTTGATCTTCACTTGGAGAAATAATTCCATCCTCCAAAACAAGAGCAACGACATTTCGATAATCTTCCCATACGTTGACGTCTCTGAAATCTAAGATGACTCCTCCTTTTTCTGCAACAATGTCCTGGCCACCAGGATCGTCAACGAACAAAACCAATGATTCTGGTTTCAAATCATCACTTCGTAATTCAAATGAGATTCTGTTGCCATCAAGATTTGCATAAACGAGTCTTGATGATCGATTAATGACATTAGTAATTGAGCGAGCTGTGGATTCACTTGAACTTCCTCGCTTCCATCCTGTAGGACTTTTTTCATTGAATGCATAGAATTCAGTCCCTCTTCCAGGATATTCAAGTCGGATTTCTTCTCCTCCATCAAATCCATTCGATACAATCGTTAGAGCTGCGACCTCAGTCGAGACAATATTATCATCATCATCAAAACTGATCATGAGTGGTTTTCGATCTTCTGATGCGGCATTGTAATGTCCTTGCATCCCACTCATCCACTTATCTTCCAATCGTTTTAGTGACTGTTCTTGTTCATCTGAGAGATTGGATTCTACACCGAGGACTCCTTTCAGATCTCCTCGCTCCATTTCGTTCTTGAATTCTTGTATCAATTCGTTATCACGTCGATGATTTGGTGGTGGTCCACGAACATTCTTTGAAACATAGTTCGGATCTTTCCACTCGTAAGAACAGCGACTGCAAGTCAAGTAACCTTCCATTGTCGAAGGTTGGCTTTCACCACCACAACGTGCGCAATCTCCATCTTCTTGTACGGAGATGTTCTCAATCGCTTCATTTCGACCTTTGCGTATGCCACCAAAGCCAGCCATGTTCCACCACTAGCGAATCTTTCTATGAACCCTTCTATCGAGTATTTTGAAATTAATTCAGAAGTGCTTTCAGACCATAATGAATCAGATTGTCTTGCCCGTACAATCGTCGAACTTCAAAGGAGACGGTTTGGTCAATTGCTGGCACTCCATTTTCATCATCTGCAAGCATGAACACTCCTTTTGGTCCAGAACTAAATTCAACAAGAACCGTAGAAACACCTCCAAGTAGCGGAGCTCTCAACGAAAATTCAGAGGGCGCCCCTAATGCGCTTAATTTGGTCCAAGTAAGAATTGAAGCATTGTTTTCGAGTTTATTCGATACAGGTGGGATCCGTTCTCCTTCATTGTTAAGTTGTCGTGGGGGCCAAAGAATTATCGAAGCATCTTCTTGTGCATACAATCCTAATCTTGATGGCATTGCTAGCATATGTTGTGATTGAGAAACATATGCTCCTTGGCTGACCCCAGATACTTCCTTTTTCCATGCTTCATCAATTGCTTTTTTCTGTTCTTCATCAAATGATTTTTCAGATGAAACATCTGGCCATTGTTGAATTGTATTCTTCTTAGAAATCCCAACGATGAGTGATGAATTGGAAGTGATCAAATGGAATTCGCCATCAGGTACGACTTTCCAATCGGTTGTTGATTCAATTATTGAAGAAACAGGAGTACTTGGGGTATATTCTAGGGATTCAATAAACGCTTCAATCTGGATGGTAGATGGCGTTTCTGATTGAAGTAGAAGCAAGGCAATAGTGAGTCGATCACCATCAGGTCCTGCCCATTTGTCGCCATATACACTGGTTGCGAATACTTCGTCTTCGAGAGAATACTTTGCAATCGTCATCATCTTTCCCTCCCAAAGATATGAACGGCACATGTTGCTCCTGAGCCACCTACGTTGTGCGTTAATCCAACTTCTGCATCACGTACTTGCCGTGTTGGTTCGACTTGGTGACGTAGTTGTTTGAAAACTTCAACCGCTTGTCCGGTACCAGTTGCTCCAAGAGGGTGTCCTTTCGATTTGAGCCCTCCACTTGCATTGAGGGTAACGTCTCCTTCGTTACGGCGGCCTTGTCCATTGCGTGCAAAGATTCCTCCTTCTCCTCGTCCAGCAAATCCGAGATCTTCAGTTGCGAGTACTTCTGCGATAGTAAAGCAATCATGTACCTCGGCTAGATCTATTTGATGTGGTTGAATATTTGCGAGAGAATATGCTTTTTGAGAGGCCAATTGGGTTGCACGAAGTTGGGTTAGGATTGGACGGTCATGAAGGGCTAATTTATCAGAACCAGCTCCGGATCCTTTGACCCATATAGGCGTGTCAGTAAATTGATGAGCAAGATGATCAGCAACCAATATGATTGCAGAAGCACCGTCTGAAGTCGGGCAGCAATCGTAGAGTGTCAGTGGATCTGCAACCATTGCTCCAGAACGAGCTTTTTCGAAGGAAACATCCTTGCGTAAATGTGCCATTTCATTGTCAAATCCGTGCATGTGATTCTTAACAGATACGTGGACGAGATCATCATGATTCGATTCGAATTCATGAAAGTAACGTCGAGCTGTAAGCGCATAGGTTCCAGGGAATGTAAGTCCTGCCAATCGTTCCCATTCTGTATCACCAGAAACACCTAACCAGTATCTCTTTCTTTCAGCGGACAAATCGTTCATTTTTTCAATGCCCCCTGCCACAACAATATCTGCTTGTCCACTTTTGATTGTCATCCATGCGTCTCTGAGAGCGAATCCAGACGAAGCGCAGGCATTTTCGACTCTACGAACGCTTACTCCATTCATACCTGAATGCTCGGTTAGTAATGCTGCAGTATTGCCAAGCTGTGAACCACCAAAAGCAATTGAACCAATGAATGCTTCTTCGACCATACTCGGGGAACAATCGTTGTCTACACTGGAAAAAGCCTTCTCAACTGCTTCCGACCACATGCCTTTCAAGCCCAGTGGATGGTTGCCAAATTTTGTTTGACCAGCACCGACCATTGCTACATCGACCATGACGTAGCGAGTTCAAACTAGCATTTGATTGAGTCGGTTCAATTACCCGCAGGGTTCATCAATGGGAGGCGATAGGAACGGAATATGCTGCGCCAATGTAGAGATAGGTCTTGTAAACTAAATAACGGATTTTTCACCGGTTCAAACTGTCATGTTTGTAA
>DAKQ01000092.1:6058-6406 GCA_002496635.1 Euryarchaeota archaeon UBA82
GCTCTCGTTTTGAGACATGCTCCTGAGAAATTCAATGTTGAAATGGATATCAATGGATGGGTAAGTACTCGTGAACTAGCAGATTCAATTTCTGGACAACGACGACACTATCATTGGCTTCGAGGATGGCATTTTGAAGCTATTGCTAAGGCTGATGAAAAAGGACGTTATCAAGTCGAAGGAGAAAATATTCGAGCAACATACGGTCATTCAATCGAAATTGAACTCGATCTCCCAACCGATGATATTCCAGAAGCACTTTACTGGCCTTGTGAACCAACCGAAGCAGAAGCGATTGTTCAACTCGGTATCACCTCTGGTAATAGAAATCACATTCATTTGTCCAAA
>DAKQ01000023.1 GCA_002496635.1 Euryarchaeota archaeon UBA82
ACCGCTCCAATCAAAGGAACGCGCCCTAGAGGAGCATCTCTTGCCGAGGAACTGTTGTTGAGAGAAGATATGATTTCAGATAGGAAGGAACGTGCAGAACACAGAATGCTTGTTGATCTAATGCGTAACGACGTTGGAGTCATTGCAAAACCAAACCAAATATGGATTGAAAGGTTTGATGTCGAAACATATGCCGAAGTTCAGCACCTAGTAACTCGTGTTCAAGGACGGATGAAAAACGGGGTTGATGCTTTTGATGCGTTTCAGGCAGTGTTTCCTGGCGGATCGATTACAGGCTGTCCGCGAACTGTTGTTTGTGCAGCAATCGATGAATTAGAAAAGCAGCCAAGATCGTTTTGGACAGGATCGATGGGTTGGTTTGAAACAAAAACAAACATGTCTTCTTGGAATATTATGATTCGAACTGCAGAGTTGAGACGGAATAAAAATGGATGGAAAGCGAGAGTTACTGCTGGCGGAGGCATTACCATTGAATCAAACCCTAAATCTGAAGTGGCCGAAGCGAAGTGGAAAGCAAACGCACTGCTAAGATCTTGTGGATGGATGGATGATGACCGTCTCTCCATACCACAGGGTGATCTTTCAGTCCATTCTCTACCGATAGAAGGAGATTTGAAATCGTCTCCAATCTCAAATTCAATCTACACTAAAAAATTCAAACAAAATTCTGTCCTTCTTATCGATAATCTTGATTCATTCACATACAATATTGCCCACATGATTTGTGGTCTCGGATATGATGTGAACATTATGAATGGAAGAAGTAATACTACTCGTTCTGCAAGGGAAATTATGGAGCTCCTCAATCCATCTCATGTGATTCTAGGCCCAGGTCCTGGTTGGCCTGAGGACAGTCCATTGACAATGGAATTTGCAGAAATGGCTCTCGCTGGAGAGTTACCTCCAACACTTGGGATTTGTCTCGGCCATCAAGCACTTGGTATCGCAGATGGCTGGGGCTTGATTCCTAGCCCATCTGGCCCAGTACACGGGACCCCCGTAGAATGCTTGCATAACGGGCGTGGTCTTTTTGCAAATCTTTCTGAAATCAATATGACCAGATACAATTCTTTGACACTTCTTTCATCAGATAATCACGCCAATTCGCAGTTCCATATCGACGCAACTGATGCAACAAAATCCCTTGTTCTAGCGATTCGAAGTGAATCACATCCTGTTTTCGGTGTTCAGTTCCATCCAGAATCAGTTGGAAGTCAATCTGGAGCGTTTATCCTTGATGCTTTTCTAAATTCTCAAGCGCATGGTTGAAATGACGGCAGTCAGTGGGTTGACTTGAGGGAGAGATATGCCAACCTGTCGCCTATGTTCTGCAACCTATCCTCGCGAGTTCTTCATTCACGGAAACGGACCAAATACTCAGGTCTGCGCTCGATGTGCAGTTGAACATGGTATGATCAGCAAGGAAGATGCTCCCAATCTGTATGATGATACCCTCAAATCAGCTCGATTGAGTACTATATCTCGCCGATACCGCCCGTTCCTATACCTCTCAGTGCTTTGGGGTCTTTACATTACAACAGTACGCAGTATTAGTCCATGGGACATGTACATGCTGATTATGCTTACACTACTCACACTTGCATCGCTTGTACTCTTCATTACAAGTGGAGCAAAGTACACAAGCACACTTGCAAGACTTACTCCTGATTATGAACGCCCAAAGGGTCACTGATTCATGACTTTGAGTGAATGCGTAGAACATCACCATCCGATAGTTCGTGTTCTGCTCCAACGATTCGACGAGTGCGCCCGTCAACACCTTTGATGAAACCATCACCAAGATCACTGTGAACTTTGTATGCTACTTCTTTTGCTTGAATATTCGATTCGACAACTAAAGCATCCGGAAGCACATTTCCATCTCCGTCAGTCCAATGTGACTCGTCTTGTACAGGATAGACTACAATTCGATCGAGTTCATCAAACAGAACTCTATCCAGTAATTTGTTAATTCCTGTTTCACCCATGTTTGTCAACCTCTGTTGAAGCATCTCCAATCCCTTTGCTTGTGCTTCATTTAGAACACTTTGATCTGGAATAGTAAAAGTTGAATCTCCTGAGGTATATTCAATGAATCCTGCTTCATTCGCCTTACGTAGTGCAAACTCAGTCTCTGCAGAACATGGAATGAATTGAGGTATGACTTCGGATAAATGTTCGATGACCCCCTCTGGAGCAAGATCTGCTTTGTTTCCTGCAATAAACAGTGGGAAGAGGTGGTTTCGAATCGATGATGCTAGAATCCCTAGGATGTCATCTGACCAATCCCATGGCGAAGCCATATCTCCATGTTGTGAGAAAAAAGAGTCGAGCGATCGTTGGCAGATGCTTTGGGTTGCTCCCAATCCCGAAAAGCGATCATGAAGGAATTGGACGAAACCTTTCACCCCTTCAGCTTGTATTTTACGCGCTCCTCGAACCCAACCATCTTTGAGAAGACTCAAGATCCAAGCGTCTAATTCATTTGTCAGAAAGGTGACTTCGGCTAGTGCTTGCTCAATTGCCTCTTGTTTTGATTTTCCTGCCCCTATAGGATTGCCTTCTACATCGGTTGTTCCTGCAACATCGATAACTTGGATAAGGGCATGACATTCTGCAAGATCTGATAGGAAGGCGTTTCCTCTTCCTCTTCCTTCACTTGCTCCTGGGACAAGCCCTGCAACATCGACGAGCATGCAGGGGACATATCGTTGATGATTCTCACAGGAACCTGTGCGTGGAGTGCAGATACTACCACCTCTTTCAGATGAAAGTTCAACTCTTCCATCTTCTTCTAAACGAGCGCGTAATTCACCGCATGGGCATGGAAGGCGACTTGGGATGAACGAAATACCAACATTAGGATCTATCGTACAGAATGGATAATTTGCAATATCTACGGGAATAAGCGTAGATGCTGCGAAGAATGTTGACTTCCCTACATTGGGTTTTCCGACCAATCCAATTCGCACGGACAGCCCGCCTAGAATCACTCTTCTTCAGAGAGTGCTTTTGGTCGAGCACGCGCAATTGCAATATCCAACTCTGGTAAGTTGATCCGTCCATCGCCATCAAGGTCAATCATTTCCATGAGCTTCAATACGTCCCATGGAGGGAGATCTGCAATATTTGAATTCATGAGTGCTTGTTGTAGTTCAAATCCATCGATGTTTCCTGAATCATCCAAATCAATGGATTTGAAGAATTCGAAGATGGTCATTTCTTTCTTTGCCAAATAATCAGAAAGCATCTCAAGTTCTGTTTTCACGATTGGGAATTCTGTAATTTCATCATTGTGAAGTGTGGAGGATACTTCGATTATTTCCACTCCGCCTTCGTCTTCAACGTCTTCTCCAATTACGAGAACTGTGTCAACGCCAACTCCACGCTGCAAGAGTTTGCGGATTGAGGATTCGCCAGTTTGAAGCGAATATCGGGAGATATCAGAGGTTGTTGAAGCGGTCGTATCGTTCTTCATACCTCCAATCGAAGTTCTAATAAGGTTCATGAAGAGGAGGATAATTCCAATTGAAGTGATGTAAAAGAGAACGGCTGCTGTAAGACTAAAACCACCATCTGTCATTACCACATCTTCGCTTCCAGAATCAAGAAGGGCCTTTTCGGTGAAGTCTCCCATAATCTTTGCAACAGTCGATGTGATTCCGCCAAAGGCAACCAAGAGCATGGTGAGGGAAGCAGAAGAAGAAGATGCCAATTGGCGATTTGCAGCAAGCGGATATGATTCACAAATACAGGCAACTGCCATGAGGCCACCTACAGTCCAAAGGAGGCCAATGTCGACGGTTGTGGCCATATCATTGAGTGCCCCTAAGCCGATGAAAACATCCAGAGAGGTGAAGTAGCCGCCAATAGCAAAGATCGGGAAAGCAATCATTGCCAATGTTGCTGCCATAGCTCCTGGGCGAGCAACTATGCCTGTAGCGTTTCCTGCAGCGGTCATGATGATGTTGACCGAACCAGCAAAGATAGGAAGGAGTGCAAGCGTCATTAGAATTGCGCCTAGATTCTCAAGGGGCGTTCCTGCGTCAGCAGAACTCATCATGAATGGAGGGAGAGTAATGAAGAGGAGAAGCATGCTTGCTTTTGTCATTGAATCGGACCAGATTGGGCGACTTGCTGCACGTGGAACAAGGTGGTATGCAACTGCAAAGAAAAGCGAAAACATAACCCATGATTGCGTCATTCTTTCTCCAAGCCAAACAACTTGAGTGGAGGCAGCTAACTCTCCAAAGAAACGGAATTGTGAACCAAAGATGAAAGAGGCAAGAGCCATGAATACAAACCAATTGCTTGCTTGAATTGTTTCGCCCTTACGTTGAGCAACTGTAAGCAAAACATTGATCATGACTGCAATGATGATGAATGCACGCAGAGAATGCATGAATAAATCTTGCAGAAGTGTTTCGTTTTCTGCACTAAGGTCAGTGAGAAGGCCAAGGAAGGTAGGAAGGAGAAGGGCTGCTGCGGTAAGGACGCTGAAGAGAAGGGCTGTCAAACTCGCATTTGATTCGCTAGCCATTTTACCTGCTCCACTTCGTGCAACAGCGACAAGGCCCCCCCCGAGTAGAATCGAGAATAATCCTGTGATCAATGTAGCATTGACAAAGGTATCCAGAGCGCTGCCGTCATCGTATGCCCACCCGATACTAGCAAGAGAGTCGAGTGCACTGCCATCATAGTCATGCCAGAGAGATAGAAACGTACCGATACCTGCAAGAGTGAGCCAAATCATTCCGAGATTCATCCAAGTCTTGGCCCCACTTCCTTTCTCATCATTGAAAAGATCAACAATGCCTGCTGGTGCTTTGTTGAGGAGGAATAGGCCGAATTGGCGCATTGGTTCGGCCATTGTGCCAATTCCTTTTTGGAGATAAAATGTTGAAAAACCGACAACAGTAAAGAAGAAAAATAATGCGATAAAAACTGCTTCCATTAGAATCACCTACTCCGAGATTACCTCTCCCGCTAATGTGGAGACAATTGCTCCAATACCAATGATAAATCCAAGAAGGTAATACCATATTCCAGAACCACCAAGATTTGACATTAATGGAACGACGTCTCCAATGACCGGGATGTTGTCCCAACCAAAGATTGTGCTAAACAGACCGAACATACCGATGGTTAATACTGAGAGTAAAACCAACATAATTCGACTGGAGGATGGTTCTGCAGTTCCTATGACTGCATCGGGGAGTTCTGTACTGTTCGACATTGCATCACCTAAATGAATCCGAGATGGACATGTTTGCGACTTGAAACGCGGTGATAAACATTCACTAGCCCATCCATCGAACGAGGCCGTATATTTGGTGTTTCAAGATGAGCGGAGCATTTCGATAATAGAACCTCTTCTTTGTAGGGAGGTCCCTAATGGAACTGGTATTGAACGATCATTTTCTAATTCCTTCCGCCAAAGGGATTTACAATTGCAATCAATGCCTGTAAATTCTTCCAAGGAGCCTGAAACAGCGTATCTCTCAATCGCTGCTACTACCTCTGCATCGCATTCACCACAGTTGTGAGAGCCCCTAATTTTGCCCCCAGCAGTTGGATGGATAATAAGACGTGAAATTTGGTCTTCATCACCATTCATTCCGCCTTTAGGATGAACAATATGGTGGCTTTTCTGGATAAGTTCAACCAATGACCAAAGCCAAGGAGGTCTGTATTCTTGATGTCGATGGAGACGGTCTATCACTGTCCCACGTTGAATATTCATTGGATTTATTGAAATTTCATCGCTCTTTTCAGCGACGGATTCAATCCACTTTACACAATGATCGAGTGCATCGGCTTCACTCATGAACGGTGGCTTGAACATCAGATAAGTCTTAATTCTCAAATTATATTTTTCTAGACGTTCAACAGCTCTGTCCCAAGACGCAATAGAGAACCCTTTGTTGACATGGAAACGGAGTACTTCGTCGTCGTATGCTTCTAAGCCAATCGCTACTGTAAATGATGGATTTATGCTCGAAGCCCATGATAACTTTTCATCTGAGAGTTGCTCAGTACGGCTTTCAACAATGAGTTCCTTCCCAAGAGAATGGCAGTCTGTAAGGACTGTTTCTTGGAAATCTACTGGAATTTCTCGGTCTTCAAGTAACGAGCCTGAAGTATAGACTTTCACCATCGAGTGACCTTCAAAATCATTGTACTTTCTTTTTGCTTCATTCCATTGAGCGTGAAGATCTTCGCTTGTTACATCATCTCGTGTGTCATTAAAATAACCGCAAAACGTACATCCAGAGGACCACCACCAATGGCATCCTTTGGTTCGTAAGATAACTGTGACTGCCGTACATGGCTCACCATCTGCAGTCATTTCAGGGGTGTGATAAACGGTTGCAGGTTTGCTGGCATCCCAAGACTGTTGACGCTCCTTGGCCCAAGGAGTATTTGCAGGGGCTTTGACCAAGTCGTGAATTTTCAGACTCTTTTCATCTCCTCCGAGGAGCGTTGAAGAATGACGATCTAGCATTTTTATCTCTCCGTGAGATCACTCTTCTTCCATTACTGGTTTGAAGATGATATCCAATCCTGCTTTGATGAATTGACCTTTCGGATAAGCTGGATTACCATCCTCGGCTGAAATTACATTCGGCGTGTAGAGTGATGCGGGAACCCGAACATCAACTCGACTTCCTAATCGAATCATCCCGTAACGCTCGCCACGGCGGAGTGAATCACCAATACCTGTCCATGGGACAATCGTTCTGGCGAGTGCTCCTGAAATTTGCATAACTTCGATTCTACCTCCATCTTCCCCTTCCAGAACTGTTCGAACACGTTCATTGTATTCGCTTTCTTTACGGAATGCTGCTGCAAAGGGTCCTCTTCGACGCCCCTTTCCAGTCCTGTGTTCCATTGCAACAATCGTTGAAGTGAAAGGAACTCGGTTGACGTGAACATCGAGTGGCGACATAAAGATGGCAACCCTCCAGACGTCATCTGAACCTGGCGTATCTGCTGGTTCAAATCGTTGTTCCGTTGTGAATTCAAGTGGATTGTCGCATGCTTGAGGGAACCAGTCGCCTGTATGGACATCCGTTTCAATTGAGGAGTTTTCTCGCTCTGCTTTCGAAGGGCGTCGCCCTGTTGCTCGCTCTCTGCGCGCAAACATCACGTGTCCATCGGCAGGGGAGACAAGAATTCCTGCATCTTGAGGAATAGGTCGGTCAGGATCTCTCCAAAAATTGGCAAAGAATGCTGAAATCATCAAGCAAAGTACTCCTGCCAAAGGCATGAGCCCGTACAATGAATCAAGATAAATTCCGCCTACAAGAATTGCAATGCCTGCAAGTAGAAATGTACCAACGGGCGCATGACCCCCTTGAGCGAGGCCTCCCAACTTCAATCACCTCAGTTATCTGCCCATGGATCGACATCAGCGTTCCATGTTGCAGGTTCTTCAGAAGTTTCTGCGGCTTCTTCTTCAGTGGCTTCGTCTTCAACGGATCCCTCTGGAGTTTCCTCTTGGGTTTCTTCGACTGGCTCTTCAGAAGATGCTTCTTCAGCAACTTCTTCTGCCTCACCTGTTTCTTCAGCTGGTGCTTCAGGTTCTTCATTAGCCATTTCTTCTGCTCTGGCTTCAACCATCTCATCCATTCGTTCTGTGAATGCACGAGACATGTGTTGAGATTGTCGTTCAGATTCAACTGCTCGTTCAATCATCTCATATCGTTCCTTAATGGCCTTGTTGAGGTCTTCGAAGAGCGTCATGTGAGACACGTACCAGTCATCTCTTGCCTTCATCTCAGTAACTGCAAGTTTCAAATCGTTGTCAAGTTCTTCTGCAATACCGAAGACTTTGCCAAGACGATCTTTCTCACGTGAGTATTTCTCTTCCATTGTCTGGAGAGCAGGTTGAAGATGTTCAACACGCTTGTCGGCCTTTGTAGCCTTCATTTCAAGTTCACGAATTCTGAAATCTTTTTCTGCGATAAGTGATTCTTGTGCTTCTCGCTCGATTTCTTTATCGATAATTTCTTTCTCGAGAACTTCGATCTCTGCACGAGCATCTACAAGTTCTTTTTCTTGCGCTTCGTATGCTGCGAAGAGCTTCTTTAAACGGTCTGTTTCCGTTGCTAAAGAGTCTTCAAGTTGATTGATTTGAATTTCTGGTGTGATTGTCCCTTCTTCAGTCATTTACTCACCTGGAGGAATGCCTCCGATTCAACCCAGCCGCCTATACACTATGAAGCCGACGCTTCATTGGGGTTGTTTTTGTATGACTCCATATGCTAAAAGTTTGAAGACATTAGAATTTCTGCATCGGCCCATCAGGATATTTGTGTTTTCTCGATTCAGAGGCAACGAGCGTTTCAGTTCCCTTTTTTCTAAATAATAAAAGCACTGCAAACAATGCAAGCAGTCCGCCGCCAACCGCCATGTAAATGATGTTTCGATCTTCCAACTCATCCGACGCACTCTTCTCAGAAACCTGAAGTGCATCATCTACGACCAGTGTTGATCGCACCCCTCCTATTTTCAGGAGCGTTATTTCTAAGTCATAATTCCCTAATTCAGTCGATTCTGGAACATCCAAACGGAGATTCCAAACATTATTTTGACCAGAAATCGCCCTTCCACGCATAGGTTGTTCATCTTCCCACGCTTCAAATGGAGCAGGCCCATATATGGATGAAAAAGGAGCGGTGTTCCAATCTAACTGATTTGGAGTATTTCGTTCACCAGTATGCCCCAATCCCAATTGACCGTAATTATTACGCCCCCAACAGGAAATAGACCCGTTCTCGGAAAGAACGCATGTGTGTTCTGAAGAAGCACTAATTTCAACGATGCTTTGATTTGCTGATACAAACATTGGGATTTTGTGAACTCCTCCGCTCGTACCAATACCTAAGCGACTGTTCTTGTTATGACCCCAACAATACAAACTTCCATTATCAATTGTTGCACATGTATGTGCAGATCCAGAACTGATCTTAGTCGCTTTAGATCCATTTGGCATATGTACAAACGTAGGGCTTTTGGCATTCGTTGTAGAATTATCTCCAAGCTGTCCATAATTATTCATCCCCCAACAGACGACTGAGTCGTTGTCTAAAATTGCGCATGAATGCTCATTCCCAAGTGAAAAATCGGTTACCACCCTTCCTTCTGGCAGTATGACGTCTGATTCAGGGACGTATGTAGTGGGGCTGCTGTCTCCATTGCCGAGTTGTCCCGCATTATCTCTGCCCCAGCACATAACTCCTCCATCATCCATGAGAATACATGTATGGCTCACGCCTCCTTCAACCTTGATAGGTGTTCGATCTGCGGGAGTTTGTATAATCACAGGTAAATACTGATCTTCAGAATTTGATTCTCCGTTTCCTAGAGCACCGTGCAAATCGGCCCCCCAGCAAGCAAGTTGATCATTATCTAAAATTGCACATGTGTGTTTATGCCCCATTCCTATTGATTTAGCAACTCGTCCATCTGGGAAATTCACGGCGTTCGTTGGTGATTTGTATGTATTTGTGGATTCGTCACCGCTTTGACCATCTTCGTTAAATCCCCAACAATTTGTTACATCGTTGCTAAAAATTGCGCACGTCCTAAATGGCCCAGCAAAGATTTGTGATATCGTGACATCGTTTGGTGTATCGACATATGTGCTTGGCCTGGTATTCGTTGCCGCCTCTCCACCATCTCCAAGTTGGCCATATGTATCTCGTCCCCAACACATTGCAGAGCCATTTTCAAGTATCCCACAAGTATGAACAGCTCCCGTACCTATTACGGATGACGCTGTTTCTGAATTGGTCGAGGAAAGAACATACTCGTATCTAATTGAAGACACTCCTGGATATTCAGTTAAATCAATGGTGCAGTCGCTTTCATCTCCGGGGTTAAGAGTAACTGCTGAGCAATCGATGGTCGAAGGCGGGTCGTTTTCTGCCATGCCAGCCATGGGCATCAACAGAAGCATTCCCAAGTAAACGAACATTCGAAACGAACCGTGGGCGCTCCTTCTAGATTCTCCGGCCATGATTGTGAACCTCTCTCTTCTCCCTTATCAGATATATACTCGTAATTTGCCAATTAAGCAAGATAACGCCGCTAAATGGTATTTGCCGCATCCACTAAGGCCTTTGCAATCGATACTTCGCCCATAGAATGTCCAGCATCTGGAACGATGATGAGTTCTGAGGAAGGTAATTTCTTGTGCAATTCCCATGCGCTTTTTACAGGACAAACCATGTCGTATCGCCCCTGTACTATTACAGCAGGAATGTGCTCAATAATTGAAGAATTATTCAGTATGTAAGCTTCTTCAACAAATATTTCATTGATGAAATAATGGCATTCTATCCGAGCAAATGCTACTGCAAAGTCAAGATCTTCTGCTTTTTCAAGATAGGATGGATCTGGGAAGAGACGGCTCGTTGCCATCTCCCAACGCGTCCATTCCTTGGCAGCAGCTCTTCGAACATCGACATCTTCGTCTGTTAGCCGTTTGTAGTATGCTGGAATAAGAGCGCCTTGTTCATTTTCTGGAATGTGGTTATAATATGGCTCAAAAGCATCTGGGAATACATGGCTTGCTCCATCTTGATAGAACCAGTGAAGTTCAGATTTTCGACACATGAAAATTCCTCTTAGTATGAATGAACGAACACGTTTTGGATGGTTTTGACCATAGATGAGAGAAAGGGTCGAGCCCCATGATCCTCCGAAAACGTGCCATGTATCAATTCCGAAGTGTTCACGAAGTGCTTCAATATCTGAAACAAGATCCATTGTAGTATTTTCTTCTAAATCAGCGTAAGGAGTTGATTGGCCACATCCTCTCTGATCAAATTGGATGATGTTCCATTTCTGAGGATCGAAATACCGGCGGTACGAGGGTTGGCTTCCGCCGCCTGGTCCGCCGTGAATGACAATGACTGGAATCCCATCTGGGTTTCCGCTGCATTCCCAAGCGATGGTATGCCGCTGCGAAACTGCTAGCATTCCAGTTGCATATGCCTCGGTTTTTGGAAACAGCACGTCGTCGATTGATTGTGAATTAATGCTCATGGTACTCCCAAGCGAAGTCAGATGATGTTGCTTTCGATGCCTTT
>DAKQ01000108.1:0-128 GCA_002496635.1 Euryarchaeota archaeon UBA82
CGGTCTCCGCCACTGGATTGTCCTCCTGGTCGAGGTTTGCCGCATTGATTGCATTCTGTTCTGAAAGAAAAGTTGTCATTCTTACATGAAGGGCAGATCCAATCATTTCGATTATGCTGCTCTTGATT
>DAKQ01000108.1:473-1716 GCA_002496635.1 Euryarchaeota archaeon UBA82
CTCTTCGATCATCACGACCTCTTCCTCCACGATCGTTTCTGAATGAGCTGCCACGTTCTGCCACGTTTCCTTGCTTTGATTTCCCACAACTATTGCATTCTGTTCTGAATGCAAAATTGTCGTTTCCACATGAAGCACAAATCCAATCGGATCGCTCTCTACCACGTCCTCCACGGTCGCCATCGCGTCCGCCTCTTCGGTCAAATGAACGTTCTCGGTCACGGCTAGGGCGCTCTTCTCTGAACTCCCTTCGCTGAGGCCTGTCTTCGCGTTCCTTCTTCGCTCGAACAGTAACAGTTGAACCAAGGAATTGGTCATTGTCTTGTTTGCGATCGAGGTGTGCAATGTGAACGAGTGGTGATTCTGTTGAACCAAGAACTGCATCGACTTTTCCGATGTAATGCCCGTCTTCTTCTCGAACGATAATCGAGCCTAATGCAGGTGATGATCCGCTGAATGTTACAAGCAGACCCAATTCATGACTTGCGCGGTCAACTACACCTCTGAACATGGCTCTCAACTCCAACCTGACGACACACTATGTTTGATACTGTTGGTCAGTCATGACGTCGAGAAACCCATCCAGCAGCCACTAAACCAATCAGCAGTGTGGCGATAAGACCTGGTGCAGGAAGAATGCCTGAACTTTCATCATCCCCGTCATCCGAATCACCATCTCCACTGTTGTCAACAGCACCAGCATTTGGATCTACGACTTGAAGTAGTCTGGTTGTTTCTCCGCCTGATTCATCTGTTGCTTTGATGATAATCTCGTAAGGCGATTGTACATCATTTTGGATACAATTTGCGATTGATACTTGAATCTCCCATGCAAGATTTTGTCGATCGAAATTTGTGGTTGTTCCGTCACATATCCACAACATGAGGGTGACATCTTGGCCATCAGGGTCGATGACATTACCTGAAAGCGTGAATTTGAGTCCATCAAGATTCCATTCTGCTTCTTCTCCTTGTAGATTCGTTTCAATCGAAATTGTTGGAGGTGTGTTCTCCTTTACCAAGTCCATATCGAGCATGATGTTGAGGTCAAGCATACCTTGAGTAGTCGCAGTTCCCATGATCATGACCGGTCCTGGGCTTATGCCAGTCAGAGGCAAATACATGTAATTCACCATCATATCTTCATCAACAAATCCAGTTACTGAAGGTCCCATGTTTGAGTCCTGGTGTGCATGTGCCGTGACAGTTAAATTTGAGACGAGAGATCCACTGATTCCCCAAT
>DAKQ01000108.1:2101-8088 GCA_002496635.1 Euryarchaeota archaeon UBA82
TGCTCGACAGTTTCTGCTCCGTAAGCATCGACTCCAGCACATTGGCCAATAGCCGAACTTCCACCTGCTGTAACATACAAGGAAGCGTCTTCGTCCATTCGTACAGCCCATCCATCAGCGGTATCATCTGCTGAGAAGTCACAGCGAAGATTCCATCCGCTTTCATCAACAACCCACGTTCCAGCTTCTGTTGAAACAAGTTCGTCAGCGGTTGTAACACTCAATGGGATGATGGTGCCTTCAGGCGGTGCAAGTGAAGACCAAACAGGTACTTCATTCGTAAATGGGGCCTGTGTTGTAAAATCGATAAACATATTTCGAACCATCGGATAGGATCCCAATGGATAATCAACATCAGCCACAATTCTTAGTCGACCATCTGGCAGGAATTCGCTGATTGGAGCCGCAAGTTCTTCCTGCAAAACACCATCATCATAGAATCCTAGGTCTGCTACTCTGAGTCCTTGTTCAACAGGGAAGGTCAAAACGAGTCGAGCATCCGTGATGTTTGTAATATTCATTGCCACAGTAAAATTTGAACTACCTTGGTTTGGAAGTTGGTCAAAGCGAACATTGTTGTTTTCTCCTTCCTTGGTCAAAAGGTGTATCTCTAAATCGTCTGTTATGGTGACAGGGACTTCCTTGCATCCTGGGTCGGATAATGCGCTGCTACAGGAACGCTCTTGGGCATGGCCCGCAGGGACTAAATTAACTTCATCCAAAGCAATACCATCTTCAACAAATTCAAGATCATTCCAGTCTACGCTGCCTCTGTGGGCTATTCCTTCACGGATTCCTAGTCGTGTTTCCATGTCTGCAATACACTTGGGGCCAATGGAACGGACAGCTTCTCTTTCATCAGTTGACATCCAATCATCAGCACCGCCTGGAACTCCTTCGAACAACCCATCCAGGTTGTCTCGTACAACAGCAGATTTACTCCCATTTACCCATGCCTGCGCATCCATGGCACCAGTTGCCCAGTCATCATTGATATCAAGGTTGAAGAGTGCAAAATCGTATTCGAAGAGGTCTTCAAAGGTGTAGCCACTGCAATCAACATCGAGGCTTCCTTGTCGGCCAGATGTAGCTTGTATTTGATCCTCATTTTCCAATGTTGAAGTCTCTATTGAAGGCATGAGAATTGAAAGCAATAGCATCACGAGTACGGGAATCATGACATGACGAGTACGACTCTATTCATGAAGTCTTGGTTAGAAACCATCATGGTACGAGGCGTTTGATACGTCTTGTAAACCATAATAATGGGAAAAAAGTCCACGCCAATGCTGCTAAAACGGCTCCAGTCGGGGAAACGCCTCTGTTGACATCATCCAACCGAGTTTCAAGCAAATGATGGTAGACTCCATTTGGAGAAAGGAGATCGAGACGGCCCTCGAAAACAGAATAGGACGCATCATTTGATTCACCAACAGCAACGCCATTTAGAGCAGCAATGAGGGTCGTAAACAATACCCATAGCAAGGTGAAAAGGAACCACAATCCAATCGAAAATGCAATTGCAGATCCTTGTTCTTTAGCCAGACTTGATGCGAGTAGAGCAAAGACCGTGTACCATAGAAGTACAAGCCAAGCAGCCACAACGAAGACAACAGAATCGCCAGCGGATATCCACATGTCGCTTCGATAACCAACGAGCCACATCGAAATAAGCATCAGGACTGTTACTGGAACTGCGATACTTGCCCAGTTCCCAATCACGAGAATCATTGATTGTCTCCACCGTGGCATTGGTTGAGATAGTCGTAACTCAAGAACACCGCTTTGTCTGTCTTTGCTAATACCATCATGAGCCAATAAAACTGCTGCCATGGTTCCTGCAAAGACAATGCCAATACTTGCTAAGAACATCGTTTCCGCTGCAGTTCCAGGAATCTGATCAGCTGGTAATTGGATATTAGGGTCTGAGAAACCCCACGCCATACCAGGAATAAACAGGAACAGAATAGGCAACATGATCAACATTCGAGTTGATAGGACACGTCTACGAAAGACACTCATGACCAGTTTCCACATCCGAGCTGAAGGACTCATTCCTCTTCCTCCTGCAATTTCCGCATAGGTAGCCATGCGCTATTTTCAACATCCATACCTATGCTTTGTCGGTCAAGGCCGGTTGCAGCACAAAGCAACTCGATGAGTGATGGTTGAATCTCTCTCCAAGTAATGACGCCTATCCCCAATTCTACGATGTCATTCAGCAGATTTTTTGGAACTGATTGAAGTATCATATGGTGTTTCAAAGTTGTAGATGAATGTTCTAAAATCTCAAGATTTTTCATCAGCTTCTCAGGTAAATCCGAGTCTAAGCAGACTTCTGTGAGTTGTTCAAAGCCCAATTTTTCTTGTATCGAAACCGTCGTCCCATGAGCAACCAACTGGCCTCTATGAAGCAAAGCAAGTGTATCGATAAGTTGGTCCAATTCAAATAAATGATGACTCGAAATTACAATTACAATTCCCTTTGCAGCAAGTGATTGAAGCAGACGTTTGAATGCATCAATTGCAACGGGATCCATCCCATTGAACGGCTCATCGAGAACGAGAACATCTGGTGTCCCAAGCAATGCAATGCCAAGTGAAAGCCGTTGCCTCATCCCTTGGCTCAATGAATCCAAGGGAGATGATGCTCTGTTCCTTAGGCCAATGACGCCAAGAATCTCCAAGGCTGAGTCTTTTGAACAACCACGGAGTAATGCAAACTCAACAAGCGTCTGTTCAACAGATTCATGGCCAGACCAACGTACATGTTCCGGCATAAACCCAACACGTCTCCGCAACTCTTGGCTGGATAGAACCGTTCCATTTGCAGCTACGCTCCCTGATTCGATGGGTAAAACGCCACTCATCATCCGAAGAAGCGTCGTTTTCCCAGCCCCATTTGTACCCACCAGGCCGACTATTTGGCCACTTTGTAATGTCAAATCAAGTTCAGCAATCCCTGCTCCGTGTTGCTTTTTGAAAGGGTTGTACCATTTTGGTGCCGGTACTTTATGGCGAAACATCACGGATGAAAATCGCATCACATCCCTGTCTGCCATGATACGGCTCTCCCGTCACATCACTCAAATGCTTTGTTTTTCTAATGAAGTTCCCAAATACATATGATGGAGGATGTTAATCATGGCTCATGGGATTGGCTGTAAGCGTTGCTGGCTTCATCCTCGTTTTCATTTCAATTCCGCTTAGTTACGCTCTTCACCGATGGAGACAGGGAGAAAATGCAGAATCGTTCGACCAATTCCTTGGTTCAAAAACCTCGTATTTTGCTCTCGCAAGTATTGCTGCTTTGTGGCTTATGCCCTATGGTTTGATTGTACTTATGCCACTTATGTTCATATTGTCCTTCTCAAGTCCAGCAGGAAGGATTGATTGGAAAGAATATCGAAATGAGCGACTGATTGCAGTATTCATTGTATTCCTGATGCTCGGACTATCTGGACTGATGCCCTGCGATGAACCACGTTCACCAGAGGAATGGGGAGAACCGTTTGCAAAGGAGAACCCATATGCTCCAGCATGGCCTGCAAGTGAACAATTCACTTGGATTCTTGTTGATGACTTAGACGCTTCAAATTTCGAAGTTGTTCAAAGCATACGTATTCGTACGCCTCATCAGTTTGGAATCTTTAGCCAAGTCGAGTCTTCCGTAGCAATCTCCTCATTTTTAGGCCTAGAGAACGAACGAATGCGACAAGCAATCGACATTGTAGACGAACGATTAACCTTCATTCGAATCGATAGTGATGAATTCAAACTGGAACAAAGAGGTGATGCACAAGAACATACATTCCGGCCTTCTTCTGGAGATGTAAAAATGAACGTCTGGGTATACGATTGTCTTGCAACATCAGGTACAAATTCGGATGGAACAAAAATAGGTGAAGTCGTCATTGCAGGAGTGCCGGGATGGGGCGGAGTGGTTGACTTAGTAGTCATTGTACGGCCGGTATTCCATGATGGGTTAGCAACAGATCCGTTCGCTGAAACTCTCGTTTCGGAGTGGCTAAGCTCCTGATTCATGGTAAACAAAAGTTTAACAATAATTTATTTTTAGGTTACCCTAAATCGGAGAGTGCCATTGTGCTGTTTGTTCATATTTCGTCCAAAAATATTGTTCCCCAACAACATCCAAGTCATGCCACTTTCAGATTCAATATTGATGGAAACGGTGAATATTTCGGCAACAGTTAGGGAAGGTGCTGAATAGTCTAAAATTATGCATGGGGTATACATTTCAAGAATAACCATCCAACAATATCATCGCCCGAGCCCTTCCAGCAAAAGCCGCTGTGCTCGGATCCTTTGAGGGAGCTCTTAGGAGAGTCCGCCGTTCTTGATTCGATGATACACGTCGATTTGTCCTTCAATGAAATCTACTGACTCAACTAATTCATAGTCTGGAGATAGTACAAGCGTTAGGCTATCGTATTCCCACATTGACAATCGATGCCCTCGCACGTGAATCACTTCAAATGGTTCATCATCAATGATTTCTATCACTTGACCAGTCTTGACTTCCCCCCAACGTGAATGCGTATCAATTTCGACATGACTGTCCATTCTGTCAAGATATAAATTCCAATACTTATCATATGGCTGGCTGATTATGAATATGTCACTTTGGTCTCCGTTGACGTGATCGTCTAGCCAAAGACTCATTCCTTTGAAATCGGATCTTCCACCTTTTTCATAATATTCATACTCATTCACGTACCAATGTGTACTATTCAGGACAAAGAAGAACGAGAATAAAATGGCGATTAGAAACGATCTCCGTTCCAAAACATTGTTTTCGGTTTCTTTCGTGAGATTACTCAACATATCTATTAATCTCGATATTCCAATTCCGAAAAGTATGTACCAGGCAGGCATAGAGAATACAAAGTAACGTGACACCCAAAGATTTCGTACTTCTAGAGAATAAAGCACAATGACCAGCATCGTACCTCCGCCAACTGCCCAAACAAACCATTCGGATTCAGATGACATATCTCGTGTCGTTTTCATTCGCCTGTGCAATAATAACAAGAGGGGTGTGATGAGAACAAAATACCACATGAACTCTGCAATATCAGTAATTGAGCCTCTTGTATCAAACGCAAAGAAATAATCAAACAAAGAAACAACAGGGCGTTCAGGGACATCATTAATCCACATGCTGTGATTAGTATTGTCGGAATCATGCCTCATTTTTTCCAACATGAACACAGCAAGCATTGCTACAGCAAAGGAAATTTTTAGGCATTGTCCAGACTTTGACCTCAAAAATAAGAGTACTCGGTCAAGCTTTGAAATATACAAATCATGTTTCTCTTTTATGGCACGAATTACTCTGAGTGTAAAATCTGTTAGGAGTCCTATTACAATTACAAGTCCCGCAACATAATGCACCAGGTATGAAAAAGATAGGAGGACAATACAACTCATTGTTTCAAATAATGATAATCTTCTTTCCGTTCGCATCAATAAAAAAGCAATCCAAATGAATGTAGTGGTAAACATATAGGGTCTGAATTCTTGACTGTATAGGATTGCAAGGTGAGATATTGAAAGCATACTTGCAGTAATGATGGCTGCCTTTTCATCATGAAATCTTCGAGTGAATTCTGCAACGACAATGATTAGAATAATGCCTGCAATTGCACTGAGGGATCTTAACGCAAAATCAGAATCTCCTACTAACAATTTCCAGTAGTACATCAACCACGTACCCATTCCAACCATTGACAACCACCCTTCCATCGTACTTCTCCATGTGCCCTGGCTAATCGCGCTCAGTGTTGTCAACTCATCGAGCCAGAATGATTCCGTATCCAATCCTTTGAATCTCATAATTGCTGAGAAGATTGCAATTACTGTTAGAGTTCTAATATACCTCAGACTGGGAACTTTTCCAACAGCCTCGTTTGAGATTGTTTCAGAGGCAATAGCCTCTTTTTCTTCATCATTTATTGTGTCCATTG
>DAKQ01000136.1 GCA_002496635.1 Euryarchaeota archaeon UBA82
TCTCGTTCAAAGACATCCGTGTGAAGTCGACGTTCTCGACGTCGAAGCGATTCATATTCACGGTTTCTTTCAAGCAGACGGCGCTTCATTTCTTCGATTTGCTCAACTAAATAATCGTGTTCTGCAGATACAGAACGAGGCCCCTGCATTACACGCTCGAGTTGTTCTTCAAGGTCTGCAAGTCGTTGATCTCGAGCATCGAGCAATCCACGCATTCGGTCTGCAATATCTCTCAACCGTTGCCGTTCCTCTTCAAGAGCGTTATTTGCAGCGACTTCTGCTTCATATTGTGCAGTTTGCTGGTCGAGTTTGTTCTTGAGTGAACGAACTTCATCCGCAGTAACAGATGTGAGGCCAGCGTCTGCTGCTTTCTCCAAAGCCTCAACCATTAACGCCATTCTTCCCTCCATCTCAGCAAGAACATCGTCCTGAGACACACTAAGATCTCGTAGTTGAGTGACTTCTTCATGGAGGGCATCTTGTTGTTCTTTAGAGAGCGATGATGATTGAGCAGCGAATTCTGCCCGACTATCGTTGAGTAAACGTTCAAGATGGACTATTCGAGCATCCGCTTCTTTCAATTGTTCATCTGCTTGATGCAAGCGTTGGATTTCTGGAGCGACATCATCTTCTCGTTCAGCAAGATCGAGTTCCAAGACACGAAGGCGCTGTTTTAGTGTCACGACCTCTTCGTTTCGCCTACCTAATTCATCCCAAGCGATGAGAACTTCTTCGACGAGTTGCTCGACAGGATATCCTTTGAGCATACCTTCAAGCGCAGCTCGGTCGTTACCAGAGGATTGTCCATGGTTGGAGCCTGAATTTGCAGCGCCGAGCGTCATACAGTTACCTATCGAGACACAACCACTCTTGAACCTTCCCTGTCAAAGAAGGGCAAAAAGCCCTGATTTTAAGGTGAAAACAACGAACCGAATCAGTTGATTGCAGTGTACATGTCGTCAGGCATTTCGCTAGCGAGCATGAGAGCACCTTCTGCAACCTTTTCGAGTGGGTTTTCGACACACCAAACATTGATGTCGCCGATGTCTGAGATTTCTCGAGCAACTCGCTCTGCGAGTCCTTCAATGAGCGACCCTCCGCCGGAGAGAATGATGTTGTTTCGTAGAACTGGCTGGTATTCAGGGTCGGCCTCAGCAACAATTCTCTTGATTGCATTTCCAACCTTAGGAATAAGAAGTTCACAAGCCTCTTGAATTAGATCGCCGATATCGACAGTCTGGTTCTTTCCATCAACACTGAGGTTAACTTCAACGGTTCGGGCGTCTCCACCGACGTAAGAGGATTCTTCCTTCCACTTACGAACCATGTCCTTGGTAATTTGAGCTCCAGTGAACTTCTTTGAAATGAGAGTCATGAGTTCAATGTCAAGCCAATCACCAGCTTCTTGGATTGTGACTTGGTCTTCATCAGTCGGGAATGTTCCGTGGATACGAGCGATGTCAGTCGTACCTGCTCCAACATCAACAACGATTGAACCACCAATTTCACCAATTCCAAATGCTGTTGCAAATGGTTCTGTAACGACCATGATCGCGTTTACTTGACCACGAAGTGTAGCAACGAGGTTGCTCTTGTCAGTAAATGAAACGTGGCTTGGAGAGCAGATGACTCCGAAAACTTCGTCGAATTCTTCAGGATCCGCTGTTTCGATAAGATGGGAAACGAATGCCTTAGCAGCAGCCAAGTTCGCTTCATCGTCTTGTGCAACACCAGCAGCCATTGGGCGGTATAGGTTGCATGCAAGTTTGTTCTTCAGTGCGTCTGCTCCGAAGAGAACGTCACGCTTCAAAAAGTTGCGAGCAACTGGGTCTTTTGGTCGTCCTACAACTGTCTCAATAGAATGCATAGCACCCGCACTGGACGCAATCGTCGATTGAAAGGTTCCTAAATCAATTCCAACATATAATCGCTCACTCATCATCATCACCTTCTCGGATATACAAGCGTGGATGCCATACGGTTTCAATATAGCCCTCCGCTCTCAAGGAAATATTAAAGGGAAAAAAACCGCTCAGTCAACCTTTTCACGGTTTAAAAACTGGAAAAATACCGAAAGAAGCAGAGAAAGAACGAGGATGGATAAAATCGATGTCAAAACCCACGGAGAAGGTTCTTTCGCTTTGACTTCACTTATCTCGTATTTCTCGATTGTAAATGTTGGAGATTTAATCAGATTCGATTCTGCTTCAGCCCACCAACTTGTATTACGATCAGCGGCTTGAATCACAACCACCCATTCACCGTTTGGGGAGAGCGGGAAAAAAGCATCCTCAACGACTACATCACAGGTTTGCCACGAATCATTTTCGACAACGACGGAACAAATATTGACAACGATCATCGAATCATTCGAACGTTCTAACGTGATGTTGACGTCTACAATATCGTCATCGAGAACTGAGAATGTCAAAGGGATTGTTGTATTATTGTGGTTTTGTAATTTAGATGAATCAAAGAATATTTGCGGAATATCATTCGTTTCTACACACCCATTTTCTTGAACCGGGGTTTCCTGAATTGTATCAAGACAATCGTCGATTGAATCGACAACACCATCGTCATCACTATCGTCGATACACCCATCCAAATCCAAATCCCATAAACTGGCATCTGTGAAAGGGCACAAATCATTCTCAAACGGAATACCGTCATTATCGGCATCGGTGTGCCCGATAGGGTCGAGAACGATACCCTGAATAGCCATCCCAAAACCGATCTTATTCCCTTCAACACCAATGGAATTTGGAGTATTTCCGGGTGTCACGTATCTTCCAACTACGAAGACATCAACCCAGTCACTGGAATCTAGATTTTCCGAGGAGAGCGTAATCCCGACAGTCGTCTCATTAGTGCTTGGAAAAGCACTCATGTTTGAAGGGTCTGCGAAATCATAATACAACTTTGAAAGACCATTTTCTTTGTAGGTATCTCCAACAGCAAATCGCCCATCTGACAGTCTTACAAGGAGCTGCAAGTCATCAACCATATGAGGCTCTGGCTTAGCTTGAAAGGACATTCGAATGTCCAGATCTTGTCCTTGTTGTAGAATAAAACGTTGCTGAAACACATCACCTGTTCCTAAAAAAGGGCCTTGTGCCCCAACACCATCCCAAGGGCTGGATAGAAGAGATTCGAGCGGCTCGCCTGAACCCTTTCTTTGGTGTATCAAATCGATAGGTTGGGAGTCAACCAAGCGATAAGAGTCGTGAACCCACATATTTTCGATTGGCCGCACATCTTCCTGCATTAATTCGGATTGTATTGCTTCAACATCAATGACTTCTGAAAGATTCAACCGACCCCACCCGTCGTAGATGTTTGGACTTGTACCACCACCCTCGCCCCCATTTCTGAATTCCTCTGACAGCGGTGTTGTTGAAAGCGCTAGAAGTGATTTTAGAAGAGGTGCGGAAGGTGTAAATCCTTTACCTAGGAGAAGATCGTATTGGAAGGAAGGAGTGTTTGAAAACCATGGCTGAAGGGAACGAGAATCCACTGCAGCGATCGTTTCGTTATGACCTGTAAACCAACCTTCACGCACCATTTGTTCCAGAACACTAGCGAACCCTGATGCAGTTGCTGTCGACATACTCGTACCGCTAAGAGTATGATGACCTGCATTCCAAGTATCGTTTTGCCCATCAGATTTCGCGGATGTAATTGATACGCCCGGGGCAAGAGCGAAAACCCCCCTCGTACCAGATTCAGTAGGCCCATGGACAGATGAGATCCAACGCTCAGGATCATCGTCTTTGGTAGAAGCTCCAATCGCAATGACATTCCTTGCATTTGCAGGTTCCAAAACATCTCCACCGTTGTTACCTGGTGCAATTAAAGGAAGGGACCAAGGGTATTCTCGAGTAAATGCATCAAAATCACCTGAACGAAGTGTGTATTCTGTGGTATCGTCACCCCAAGAATCAGAATGTAAGACCGCGCCGTATCCTGATGATTCGAGTAGTAAATAATCGACATCAGGAGGGAGCCAACCCTCTTGCGAAACGATGTCTTGAACGACAAGTTGAGTTCCATATCCAAGTGCCATAGATGCCGAAGGAATCTGATATTCTTC
>DAKQ01000153.1:0-2131 GCA_002496635.1 Euryarchaeota archaeon UBA82
CCTATACTTTCAGAAACACTCGAAAAGCGAGCACAAGACATCGAAGTTGATGATGAAACATCATTACAGAAGCTGGAAAAGAATATCCAAACGATTAGCCACCATTTGAAAGAACGCCTCGCTGAAATGAATGTAATTCTTGCAAACTGGAACAATTTGGGATTCACGTACAATTCAACAACCCAGATTCAGTCTTCAGACTTACTTGAATGGGAGCATATGCTGCCAGAGATTGAACAATCTTTCAATATCCACTCAACTGCAATGGATCGATGGGAAACCATTTCGAAAGCATGGGGGTTAGAGGCTGACGAAATCCATAATATCGCCGGGAAATTGGAACATACCGATACATTTCTTGAAAAAATAGAGAGTCTCGAACAAGAGTGGACCAATCTCGAACTTCAGATTGCCTCAATCATTGAGCATTGGGAACAATATGGATTTGATTTGGATATTTGGCGTTACAAGGCAACTGAAGAACCACGCTCTGCATTAACAGAACTTACTCAATATGTTCAATCTTTAGAAAAGGCATCCGAATTGATGGATTTATTTTTCAATCTTGACACATCACTTGGTGGAGAAGAAGAAGTTGAACAACGTACAACCATTCTCCAAACAGCAGATATGGATGCAGATATCCTTTCAGAAATGGAAGATTGGGTTGAAAAAAGGACCCTGAGAAACACACGCCATCGCCGAATGCTAGAGCGGGAATGGCGTAATTTTGTGCGCGAAGGGAAAACAACAAAAGAACCGAATTTTCCAGACTTATATTCCTTTGAGCAAGGGATAGCAGAACTTGAGCGACAGGGGCAAAATAATCAACTTGAGGCCTCATCCTCGAGAGTGGTTGAAGCTGCTAGACATGATATTCAAACACTTGAATCTCAAGGTTGGAATGTAAGTGAACTGGCCATATTAGCAGATGAGAACTCGAACGAATTCATACGGCAATTCACCTCATCCAGATCAGTAATATCGAACATCTCAAAAATCCAGAGAAGGCTTTCCGCACTTGACTGGCGACGCGATGTAACCAAAGGACTTGAGATATCGGAAATGGTTCGTAATCCACTGGCCCTCAAAGGCATCGAAACACAAATTCCCGCTCTAATCCGGCACCTTTCCAGTCGCCCAATCGAAGAAGAAGAATTTAGGTATCCACTATGGTCTCCAACTCAAAGACCCGTTTTACTCCCACAAAATGAAAGTCCCCCTCCTTTGATGAAACCCGTTACTACACAACCTCAGACGACACTCGAGGATGCGCAAGAAGCAATTCTGGAAGCAATGGAAGAGGAAGTCGAAAGCCCAGAATTTACTCAACCAGTTTCCGAGGAAGAAGTAAAGCCAAAACCTCAACAAAAAATCACCGAGATAAAACCACAAGAAGAACCAATTAAGCAACCAATAACCGAGGCTCCACCAGATCCTCGATTACTAACATCATTTCAAACAATCTTGGAGCGATTAGCGCTGTCTCAAAGCATGGTATTCAATGCTCAAGGAACACTGGATACGAAACATCTCAGGAGGACACTTGCGGAGCATGTAGGTATCGAGCCAAGAGATGTTCGCGTGGATCGTATGATTCGTCTTCTTCTCCGTCTTTTACCATCTGATGATTCCTCAAATGATCGACGAGCCGTTCTGATTGACAAAATAGGAGAAGCACTTCCAAAATATCAGCAATGGATTCGAATGCGTTTGGAAGCACGACATTCAGGAGCGACAGGGAATTTTCTTGAAGATTCAATACAACTAGGCGCAGCATTAGAACGAACACCAGGCCCAGGGGTCAAAGTTCCACTCTCTGCGGATACGACCCCATTACCAGACGCATCAAATCTCGAAGATCTTGAGAAAAGTGTTCACCGTCTTGTTGAGGCACTGGATTTGAATACAGCCGGCGGCGTGAACTGATTAGGATAATTCATCCATGAGAGCATTCTGCTCTTCTTGCGAAATCGTTTGTTGTTGTGGGGCAGCTGCTACAGGAATACGGGGTGCTTCGGGTAACGGAGCGTCCAATGGTAATGAGGCGGAATCAAAACCCTGCATTGAAGGCTGAGTTGGAAGAATTGCTGGAGGTAGTGGTAGCGGGCTTGGTTGAGGCATAGCTGGC
>DAKQ01000153.1:2465-2670 GCA_002496635.1 Euryarchaeota archaeon UBA82
GCTTGGTTGAGGCATAGCTGGCGGCGGAGGCAATGGGTTTGGTTGAGGTATGGCTTGAGGCGGGGCAGGAATGACGACTGGAGGGGAGATCTGCTGCATAGATTGCTCAGGCTCTTCATCCGAGGCAACTTCCACTGGCGACGACGAGTTCGGCGAAGCATCTCCAATCACAGGTATAGGCGGACCCACAGGAATTTCTGCGATG
>DAKQ01000153.1:3051-3582 GCA_002496635.1 Euryarchaeota archaeon UBA82
GGGGTTGAATCGATCTGTCCTGTTTTCATGTATTCAGCTAGTGTAGGGCCGATTAAGGCCATACTCGCCCTAAATGTGGGTTTGAAAACACCAATTAAATCGAGATCAAAGGTGTGAGTGCTTCCACATGAAGAAAATACGAGCCGATGTTTTTCGAGGTATTCGGGCGCAGATTTTATTCCAAGTAATATGGCCGAGAATCCTAAAATTATTGTAATTTGAAATGGGAATAGACACATGACCAAACCAATGAGAAAGAGTCCCCCACTTATTGCTACGTCTACAACTCTGGGTTTCTCAACAACATGTTGGAAACCAGTTAATTCACTGTCCAAAACCATTTTCAAGTCTATTCTTGGAACTCCATCTTGATGCATTTTTGTTTCAACAATACGAAACAAACCTTCCCCTACAATAATCGAAGTGGATTCAAGACCGTCTTTCGATTCAGCCATTGTAAACTCAACAACATCTTCATCGTTATTCAGGAAGAGGGGTTTAGCCCTGATAGGGAGAGCAAGAACATCATGG
>DAKQ01000118.1:0-3822 GCA_002496635.1 Euryarchaeota archaeon UBA82
CCTAGAACCGCTTTACGAGCCTCTGGAGATGCTCGATTTGAGTCGATTACGAAAGTTGTGGAACGAGGCGTAACTACTGTTGGATATGGCGCTCTCTATTACGTATCTTCAACCGATGTTATCTTGTATGCGCTTGTCTTTTTGATCGGTGCAAGCATTGGGTGCTTGCTCGCGTTATGGGGTGCGTATAGCGTCTCAAATACGAACATTGTTGAAAAAACAGATTTCAGAGAATTGGGATCCATTTGGGAGAATAAGAAATCTCTTCTTATCGCAGCATTGCCGTTTGCTATTACGTTGGGAGTCTTGCCTTATGTTATCAGAATCGAGAAATTCATTCTTTCAGTAGAATTGGGACTTGAAGAAGTTGCATTGTTTCATGTTGCACAACTTGCTTGGCTTGCTGGATTGCTTATTCCACAAGCAATGAGGGCTGCGTTACTTCCTGTTTTAGGTGCATCTCGAGACGATGGTATTCTCTACAATCAGCACCTCAATCGAGTAGAATCCATTGCTTTTGGATTGGTGCCAATTGGATTAGTTTCTGGAGCAGGTATTGTAACAGTTCTTCTTCCTCTTGCTTTCCCATCAGAATATTTTGATGGTAGTCTTGGTGCATCTGCTCAGGACATTTTCATGATTTTACTCGCAGGCTGGGCATTAACAGTACTGAGTGTTCCCTCCTACACATCATTACAAGCAGGAACTCGCCCTTGGCGATTTACAGGGCTCATCGCTCTTGTTGTTATCATGGCGACACTCATCGGATGGTTTCTAATCGGTTGGGGGGCAAATCGAAGTGTAGATTCAGCTCTTGAAATGGCAGCTTATGCTTCAGTTGCGTCAACATTTGTTATGCTGTTCGCAGGTATTGGTTTGAGTCAGAGGTGGAATGATTTCAAAGGCCGAAGCCTGCAATGGCTGTTCACCATTACGCTTGTTTTTGTGACATGTGTTGCACTCTCGCAACGATCGTGGTGGGCGCTTTCAGGGCTTCCATTGTTCATTCTTCTTCCTGGAGCCCTTGAAGCAATGAAGACCACTGCCGACTTACAGATTCCTGAGAAAACTCATGAGGCAGAGTGATTGGATTCTCAATCCAATTCGTTTCGAGTGCGGATTCGCATGCATCGGCAAGTCGCTCTGGTGTTGCTTCATCGATGACGAGTGAATCTGGAAGATATGTTCCTACATCACCAACGTTCGTTGAAACCACAGGCGTACCGCAGAGGATGGACTCTCTGGCAACCAGAGGGCCCGATTCTCGATGGGAAGTAATCAACGTAACGTCTGCAACGATCATTCGATCCCAAACGATACTGCGTGGCTGTTGCTTGAGTGTCGTCATTCCAACAATCCAGCCTCGTTTTTCGAGAATTTCACCAGTTTGAAGTGCAAGCAGATGGTTCTTTTCTGGTCGTCTAGAATCAGAAGGAAAGAGAACATCGATGGCTTCTCTTCTCCATCTTCCCTTCCACGGCTTCATTGGTCTGGCCCATTCATCATCCATTTCAGAATGGCATGGGATTACGTAGGATACTTTTGGTGAGACGTTTCTTTGTTGAGCAGACTGCTTCAATCCTTCACTTACAAAGACCATTGAATCTGCTGATTCCATCATTGTACGAATTCGCTTTCCGATGGTTGAATGGTCAAGGCCGACATCAACATCGTGACCATGAACCACACCAGTCCAAGGGACTTTCCATCGCTTTGCGAGGGACTTTGCGAGTTCTCCAACAGGCCAGAGTGTATGACAGATGATGTGGTCTGGACGCCAGGTTCCGAGCCAAGATTCGATGGCTTTTCTTCGATTACGTACGCTTCTTGAGGTCAATGAAGGATAGGGATGATCGGAGAGGGCAATAAACCGAGGGGAAAGAATCTCAAATTCGTTATGCTCAAATTTCTTAGGAGCTTTTGCAACTCCGGTCAGTGTTGAGCGACGCTGTTCCATGTACTGCAACATTCTCGGTAATGGATTGACGATACGTACGTCGTGACCCAAGTCACGAAGAAGTTGTGCATGATCGGCCACGAATGTACCTCTCGCAGCATTTGTTGGAAGCGGGTGAAACAATGTCACCAACAGAACTCGCATCAAATCACTCAGACATTGAGGGCTTCATGAAGCGTTGTAAGGTTCTCAGCAACACTTCCTCGATCGTTGAAGAGTCCAGAACCGACAACTGCGTTCGTAACGCCCCATTCTCGCAACATTGCGATGTTGTGAGACTTGACTCCGCCGTCAATTTGCAACTGAACGGCCCGTCCACCAGCTGCAACCTGTTCATCGATTGCTTTACGGAGTTTACGAATTTTCGTTTCAACGGTTGGAATAAATGACTGGCCTCCAAAGCCAGGGTTGACGCTCATAATCAGAACGAGATCAACATCAGCAAGAACTTCCAAGGCAATATCAACGGGCGTTGCTGGATTGAGAACAATTCCAGCCCCTGCACCTGCTTCCCGAATTGCATGGAGAAGTCGGTGAAGGTGTGTAACAGCCTCAACATGGACGGTAAGATGATTACAACCAGCATCGATGTAATCTTGATACATGGTTTCAGCATTTTCAATCATTAAATGAGCATCAAATACAGGGTCATCTCCCAAGTGTTTCCGCAACTGCTTGATAACTGGAGGGCCAAAGGTAAGATTCGGAACATAGTTCCCGTCCATGACATCAAGATGAAGCCAATCAAGTCCAGCAGAAACGGCTTCCTGGCACGCGTTTCCGAGGGCTGCAAGGTCTGCTGTTAGAACACTTGGTGCGATAATCATCGAATCCCTCTTGTCCTTGCCAAGGCCTCGTGCCTCATGAGCATTGTTCTCATCGATTCTATTTTTTCACAACAGAAATGACATCACTCCACGACCGAGCAGAACCTCTCCGGTAGATGTTATCATGGAACGAGCGTTGCAGATAATGGACGCATCGCGCAAATCTCCCTCGGTGATTGTAACATCCTGCCAAGGTGTGAATCGGAGTAAAGACCTCTTCAAATGGGATTTGTGGCCCATCAAATGCAGGGCGTTCGCGTTCGACTAACTCGACAGCCCCGTCCCATTGGATATCGTCAATACTTGGAGGTTCCATGGTTGTATCATGCAGGACGTGGAGTGATCCTTCAGCAAGTTTTGCAGGTTTCCATTTGATTCGAGATCCGTCTCCAAGATACTCGATCAATTGTCGAATTTGAGGTAATGTTGCAAAGCCAAGGTGTGTCGATTCCCACCATCCTTGAGTTCGAGCTAAGGTGATATGATGAACTCCAGGTTGAACCATTCGAGCATCCATTGTATCATTCCAAGTACGACATACATCGTCTATTCGAACGTTGATGATTGGCATTGGGCCAGCACCAATGTCGTACAGACGAGATGGATTGGCTAATTCTCCGATAAGCAAAATCAATTTACGATCATGCATTAGGGGCGCTCCGAGTGTTGATAGAATTGAATCGATTGATTCACCGGATTCCCCTTTCCAATCCGAAATCGCGTTCTTCAGTTCATCAACCGACATTGAATCATTCTCTATCTCTTTGGCTTCAATCCAAAATAACTCGTTATCGGAGAAAATTACGGGTTGTTGTGGCAAAGGAAGAGGAGAGTTAAGTGGCTCATATGGCCAGAGGCGAGGCGTTGTTGGAAGACCCATTGTAGGTAATGAAGGGCTCATAGGTAATCAATTTCTTGGAAACTACGCCGGCGAACTTAATACTATTGGAAATTCGGTATATTTTCCTTTCTAGTTATAATTCGTTTAAATACTAGAATAGAAATTACGGAGCACCCGGAAGGGGAGGGATAAAAAAA
>DAKQ01000118.1:4012-5021 GCA_002496635.1 Euryarchaeota archaeon UBA82
CAATTTCTTGGAAACTACGCCGGCTAACTTAATACTATTGGAAATTCAGTATATTTTCCTTTCTAGTTATAATTCGTTTAAATACTAGAATAGAAATTACGGAGCACCCGGAAGGGGAGGGATAAAAAAAATGGAAATAAACATAAAAGAAAACATGAACGAAATTGGAGGGTCATTTATGCTCTCCTGGGCTATTATGGGCGGCTTGTTATCATCAGGCATGGCTATGATGGGCACAGGAGTCGGCGTTGGCCTTATCATTGCAGTAGCTTGGATGGCCTTCGCAGGCGCACACATCTTACCTATGGTAACATGGTGTCACATGCTAACAGGCGATTTGGCTGATGTTGAAGGAAATTGGATGCGTAATGGAATGCGTCTCGTTTCTCAAGTAATCGGCGCATGTCTTGCAATTGTATTGATGACAGAAGCAGGAGATATTGAAACTGGCTGGGAAGCAACTGATATGTGGATCACTGAAATTGGTGATGTATATTGGAGTGTATTGGCTATGATTGCTGCTGGTGCAGTTTGGTGGCAAATCCACACACGTTGTGAGACGGAATGGGTTAGTGCTTTCGGACTCATGGCTCTTGCAGGCGCAATGACGATTACTGGAGCTAGTGAAATGGGAGCATCCCTTACTAGCGGATTTGAAGGTATGGTTGACACATTAGTCAATTGGATTTGTGACGCTGCATTCATTGCTATCGGTGCACTTCTTGGTGTAAAGATCGATGAATTACTTCCAGAAGCAGGTGCTGCAGAAGAAGCAGCAGCTGCTGAATGAAGTTCGTAGATACGATATTCACTAGTTGATTGTTGTAATTGCATAAACCGTGTTTGTGCAAAGCCGCCCTCTCAAGCGTTCAGGCGCTTGGGGGGGCTTTTTTTTGTAAATTTTTTGACATCGGCGGATTAGTTTAGTTTCAGGATATTCGCCCCTTCTCTCTTTTATTGCATTGTAAATTATATACCGCGGTGCAGAAGAACGGTTACTCACAAAGGT
>DAKQ01000010.1 GCA_002496635.1 Euryarchaeota archaeon UBA82
TCTTCTCCGTTCTCATCAGTTACCACAAGCGTTACAATTCGCTCACCAGGTTCTGTGAAAGAGTATGCTGGGAGCGTTTTGTTGCTGAAGGTGCCATCTGGGAATGACCAATTGAATGATAGATCATTATAGGTTCCTGTTGTACCATCGACATCGAAACTTGTACGGCCGTCGAATGTATAAGGAACATTGACTTTTGCATTTTCAGTGAGGAAATCAATCTGCGGAGAACCGGTTGCCCCAGATTCCTTGACGATGTATTTCGCCACAGGCAATTGATTGACAACATTCACCTGAAGTTGAGCGGAAGAGGCGCCTCCATCTTCATCTGTGATTGTTACTGTAATGTTTTTCATGCCTGGTAGATTCCATGCAGGAGCTGGATAAATGGATGCAGAATTTGTTGAAGAGAAATCATCTGAGCGATCGACATTAATACCATCGAGATTTACACCGCCTTCGAAATTCCAATCCAATGTGAAATTCTCACCATCATCGTCTGTAAAGACATCGGGCATTGGTAAAGGCGTGTACGTATACGTCGTCAAAATATCTGAAAAGATTTGGTATGGCAATCGATTATTGACGATTATCTGAATTGTCTTTGAACCTACATTTACGCCATCAGATACTGTTAATGTGAGATTATACGTTTCATTCGTTCCAACAACATCACCCCATTCATGATTCGATGAATAAAGCCCTTGTCCGCTGTCAACAGATGTGCCGTCACCCCAATCCCAATCGAATTGGAGGAATTCGAGCGGAACGTTGTCACTTGTTTGATACGCTGAAAAGACAATTCTCTGATTTGTCAAAATCTCGAGCGTTGTTTCAACGACGATGTTGTTCACTGTAATGACTGGGATTGGTTCAGTATTGTCGGTTATGTTCACCGTATTTACATCGATTTCAGACCAAGTGCCGCCAATATCCATCACTTGTAGAGTCGTGTTGTATTCACCAACTGAAGAGAAGGATCGTAGAGGAGAACGTAAACCAGAAGTAATGTTGTCTCCAAAATCCCATGCGTAGGCAACGGGAGCATCAAAGTATGGAAGAGTGTTATTATCGAGAGAAAGTCCCCACGCATCGAATCCATCGCCTGTAAATTGAATTTTCTCGTATGTTTGACTGGCGTTTGTTGATACTGAACCATTTGCAACCGGAGCCATGTTTCCTAACGCTTGAGGTGAAGTTGTTTCAGTGTCGAGCACTGCACCTAACATATCTCTCATCGTGAATTCGAACGTGTATAAGTCTGATTTGCGGGCTGTAAAGTAAGCATCCTCAGGGACATATACCCCGCCCCCAGCCTGCACTCTTGTTGAAGTCGAATCTACAACCGTCCCATTGCTATCTCGAACGACGATTTCTACATCGAGATCTTCAAAGAATGCATTTGACAAAATCGAGTAATTTGCTTGAACCGTATCATCTTCGCCATCTCCATCGCGGTCACTGAGAGTCGTACCGTTGAGAAGCATGGTCGCTGGAGATGTAATTCGGGCGGCTTCAATGTCGATTGTTCCTTGAGGATATGAAGGGCCACAAGAAGTATAGTCACAATCGGCAATAGTGCTCGCATACCAGATGATTGCGTGAACCTCATCAGTGAGATTCCCGAATCCTTGAATCAAGCCGGTGGCAACGTTGTTTGAGAAATCGAGATCTTGAACAGACCATAGGCCATCTGTAGTGGATTTGTAGACGAGGACTCCGTCAAAGTTCGATACGTCAGAAGTCACTCTAAGCGTAAGAGGAGCTGGCGATGCAGACCCTGGAGTGAACTTGAACGAGCGGATACCCCAGCCCTCCATTGTATGGCCTGTTGAACTCCAAGGAGTAGCCCAGTTCGAATTGGTATCAGCAGGCTGGATTCGACAGAATGTGCTGCCACCACAAGATGGGTTGAGTATCAAATTTGAGTAGCCGTAGATTCCTTGATCAGAGTCAATGGTGGCTGCAATTGAGAAATTGGCAAAAATTTCACCCATTGTTCGACCAATCTTTCCGGCTTGACCCGAGACTGGTGAAAGTGCTAAATTTTGAACCCCTAAACCACCTGTTGCTGAATCTTGAACCAACTGACGTATTGCTGGCCCTCCACCAAGATGGTCTGCCAAATACATCGTGAACATGAACCCTGCTCCATAATCAGCATTCCTTTGGTTCCACCATCGCACACTCAAGTCAGAAGATTGTGTCCATCCGTTGAGATGGCCTGCGAGAGTACTATCTGCTCCAAAACACAGGTAGATTGCCACATCAGCATTACCTTCATCGATCCATAGGTTTTCGTAAGGATCCTGAGCGTTGTGGAGTAAATGTTGAAGTTCGTGTGCGATGATTGACTTCCCCCAGTTCAGAGTAATATCAGCAAAATCAACGTAAACAACGTCCCGAGTTGGAGCAGTTCCTGGGGAGAAATAGCCTCCAATATTGTATGCACCATCGATGTCGTAAACGACGATTTCGACTTGACAATTATTATCGTTATCAGGAGGTGCAAGTCCCCTTCCATCACCGTAGTCTTTACCGAAGTAGGTGGTCATGGTTGGATAGATTGTCTGATCCCATGTGGAAGCCAGATTTTGTAAAACAGTGGATGATAAGGTCCTACCTGATTGGACTAGGAACGCCACGCTAGCGGTTGTTTTAGCGACGTAAACATTGGTTGAGCCACCAGAAATTGGAACTGTTAAGGTGTCGCCTACAACGTGTTGAGTGCAGGTTGCTCGCCCCATAGAGGGTTGATATTCAATCTGATCCACACCTGGTCGGCCTTCTTCAATCCAAGCCTGTTTGATGAAGGAAGTTGCAGAAACAACAGGCACATCTTCTTCGATCAACAAGTATTCTGAGCCCTGAGAAGTATCAAAGAGAGAAAGATCCCCATAGACAAAACCGATTTCTTCTTCGGAATCTGAAGGAGAGGCGTCTTGCTCATTTGCTGCAGCCTGTCCTGCGACTGAGGCCAACATAAGTGCAACGAGAAGGATGGCTTTAGTAGAGCGTCGTTCAGACATTAGGAAATCACCATAATTTGTGATGCTGCATCACAATTTGATGTATCAAAATGAGGTATTTAATACCCCGCGTCCGTGGCATCATCATAATGCCAGCAAAATCCGCCGCAATTTCATTCATTTTGATTCTGTTACTCTCTATACTTAACCCTGTTAACGCCGATGAAATTGAAACGACATCAGTTGATGAAAATACCCTCAACTGCGAAGGTATAAACTCCCTTGAATTCGATGGAATCAAGGCAAATCAATCGGTCTCGTTCCAAGTAGGACTTGGCCCTAGGCTACCTGGTAGCAACGCCTCAAAAGCACTTTTGGAGTCATTCATGGAAAATAACACGGCATGGAATTGGTCACTCGACAAACATCCTTACGTCGATACAAATATGACGAATTTACATGGAATATACACTCCAAATGTCAATCAAACAGATTTGCCTGTTGTCATTCTCGCAGCCCATTATGATTCAAGAGATCGGGCTGAACGAGATGATGATGAAAATCGGACTGATGAGCCAATTCCTGGCGCAAACGACGGAGGGAGCGGTGTAGCGGTTCTTTCCGAATTAGCACGAATCGTGCCAACACTAGGGCTTGAACACGAAGTTTGGATACTATTGACAGATGCCGAAGATCAAGGGGTTGTCCCTGGTATGCTCGGCGCTAAAGCCTGGGCACAAAACCGTACGCAAGAAGAAATTGATTCTATTCATGCCTTTTTGTTGGTCGACATGATAGGCGATGCTGATTTGCAAATTAACAGAGTGTATCCTCCAAAAGTGGGACTCTCTCAAACAGATCGGCTATGGGAAGCAGTCGATGATTTAGCTTCTTCTTTGGGTTTGGTAAAGGACGTACCTGCATGTGATGGGAGTCTTGGAATAGACATTGTCAATACGGATGTACTCGATGGTGTTATTGACGACCATGTTCCAATGCTTGAAGTAGGGATTCCTGCAATTGATTTAATCGATATTCGTTATGGCCCAAATGCAACAAAATGGGGTGGATACTGGCATACTCACGAAGACACGCCTGACAAAGTTTCAGCGGAGTCCTTAGCCCATGTAGGGCGTATCCTCGAACTCGGTTTTCGACAAGGTTCCTGGCTTATGGAAGAAAATGCCACATTACAAGATGACGTCGAAGATAAAAACGAGGATGCATCACAATACGATGCAGTTGTTTCATTCGCCGTATTTTCTGCAATAGGTGCGATTTTACTTCTCTTCGGAATTTTACATGGAAGCGTGCGTTTCAAACCATAGGAACGTATAGCGCGGATATACCCCGAAGATGCACTAATCCGCGCAATGGACGAATGAGGCTTTCCAAATGGACATTAACGAACGACGTGAGGCTCTACGTGCACGTGTTCGTAAGAAATTAGAGGGAGAAGAAGAAACTCCTGAAGAGGACGATGACCTCGTTGTTCAAGAAGATGAAATCACGATGTCTACTACTCAGAATGAGGATTTACTGCTTATCGATGACAAGAACGGATTGCTTACACTTGCATCATCTCTCATCTTCATAGGCAGCGTACTTGGAATCATTACAGGTTTACTCTTATTGCAGGGCAATCCTACTGATCTTCTTGGGAATACTCTTGAAATCGACGATGTGATTGATGTAAGAGGAATTGTACTTGAGTCAGAATCAGGAGATTCGATGGAAGATGTAACCATTGAGTTACTCGAAATAGGAAGTAATACTGTGTTACAAACTGCAAGTACAAACAGCTACGGATATTATGAATTCCAAAACGTCGCACCTGAAAAACACATCATACGCGTCACATTCGAAGGGTACAAGAGTGTTGAACGCACCATTACTGCAACAAATGTAAATCAAGATGCATTTACCATGACCACTGGTGAAGGCACCGTTATCGAAGACGAAACGATATCCAGTACAGGTTGGACCCTTGAAAATGCAGTGGCTCTTTCAACAGGGATTGCTTTAGTCACAATAATCGCTGGTGTTGTAGGCCTTTACTCGGCAGTTGGTGCGAGAAAACAACAAAATTATCGAAGAACACAGTATCTAGCGGGAATTGCACTTTTCAGCCGTGGGTTGATCGTCTTTGGCCCGTTCTTAATTCTCTGTGGGATGGGGCTCATGGTCCTGGCAAAAGACGAATTTGAACAACCTGAGGTGGAATAGGGTGTACCTAATCACCGTTGAAGGCGGGGATGGCTCTGGAAAAGGAGAGGCGGTTCGAATCATCGCAGAATTGCTGAGTCAATACCCATTCAATGATGTTCACCTTACACACGAACCCAGACGCCACAGCGAACTGGGAAAACTTGCACTCGAATCTGTGAAAATTGGTAACAAGACGCCGTTGCAGGAAGCAGGACTGTTTGCAGCAGATCGTCTCGACCACTCTCACACTTGGATTCGACCAAAACTCGAGAGTGGAGAAGTTGTTGTTTCAGACAGAAATATTCATTCATCCCTAATCTATCAAGGCGTAGTAGGAGATTTGGGAGTCGATACTGTATGCAACATCAACTCTGCTGCCATGATTCCAGACTTGGTTGTGTGGATTGATTGCGATCCTGATCGGGCAATCGAACGAATAAAGCATGCGACGTTACGCATGAGCAGCGAAAAACAAGAATATTTTGAAACACCAGAGATTCAAAGAACCATCCGAAAAGGATTCAATGACCTCTTATCAGGAAAAATAGCAGTAACATCTCCTTTCGATAAATGCTGTGTCGTGGGGCCTATTTTGAATGAAGGAGGTCTTGACGAGTTGCGTCAAAAACTACGCGCTGAGTTACGTACTTTTTTCAATCGTCGGCCTGCCCCTCTCAATGTTGATGGAGATAAAGTAGACAGATACTTACTAAAGAGATTGGCGCATGATGTTCAACAACAGACTCGGCTCCCAGGTGCCCCGATGGAGAAGACCTCTGTCAACATTGGATGGTTGTCTGGGAGGTCTCCCTCCCAATGGATGCAGTTTGCAGAAGACTCTTGGAGTGCAGAAAAAGCAAAACAATTTGATGTCCCAATCAATCCCTTTGCACGTTCCTGTTGGTCGGTTTTGGGGACACTTTCGCTCATGGCTGGATCTTGTGAGATTCCACGTTTACACAAATCCCTTGGGCCGCATAGAATGGTTACAAGACGCCACACTCAGCGTTTGGTGAAATGGCTTGAAGAGACGAATTGGATTCACAGACAGCAAAATCACATACCATTTTCAGAAGGACAAGTATTCAAATTGAGAGATTCAATGATCGGATTTGCTCGTTTAACACTTGCAATGTGGCCGATTAGGACACCCCTTTCAAGTTGGAGAAAGGCCAATCCAAGTAAAAACTGGGAAGATGGACTCAAAATGATTTTGGAAAATATGAACCATGGGCAGGCTAAGAAGACTATTGAAAACATCATTGAACGATTAAAAATCTTGACCAGTGGGCACGAGAATTGTCCTGTTCCAGAAGACATTGAGCAATTGCTGGTATGGTGGTCCATGCCTCCTCCAAATCACTCTTCTTCTACATCTTGAGCACGTTCAAAACGAACATTTCCTGGAAGGCGCACATCGCCCGCTCTATCGAATCGATTCGGCCGTGCGCTGTAGGCTGCCGCAAAGAATACGCCCAAAACAAAACCAAAGGGAATGCCAGTTGTCAATCGAAGAAAAGCCGTGGACTCTCGGTCCATTAGGAGTTGAGTGAATCCATCGATTGCAAGTGGTAAGATACATAATGCTCCAATTCCTACAAACAGGAGCGTTCTTCGGTTCTTGAGATACACATCTGTCATATATTGATCAGGTAATACCGAAAGGAACGTATCTCTAAGAGTCCATCTATTGACTCCTTTTCGCGAATAAAGAAAACCTCCAATAGCCAATCCTGCAAATATCCCAAGATCCCTCACACATACGGGCATTTGATTGCCATTAATTGACCAAGAACGCTCATGCTTTTGATGACAATTTAAATCCCCAAATGCATATATCGTAGCGCTGTAAAAATCGAGATCAGACCATGTGAAATTATGTTCGTTTTCTTTATGGAAATCGAAAGCATTGGCTCTTCCAGATAAGTCTGTAATTGTATTCGGTTCAGAAATCAATGGAGCTATAAAAAAGGAAATGAAGAGAAAGAAACTAATCCCCCCAATCCAGAGACCCACCTTTTTGTCTCTTGACCTAGATTCGAGACCGTTACGCTCCATAACCATTGATAGAGAAACCGTCTTTAATCCTTGAGTTCATCGACGGTTTCTTTTCATTTGACCTCTTCGGCACTTCATGACAGAACAGGCTACTGAGCGAGTTGGCCTCTGGATTGGCCTTCAAGCAGGAGGATTTCTAGGCCTTTATTTCGGATTTAGCTTAGCCTTAGTTTCTGCATTAACGAGCCCTGATGAAATCTTGCGTCTTGTATACCTCATGGCGCTACCTCCACTATTTGGGAGCATTCTTCTCGGGCCGTTTTTAGCAAGAAGGGAACGTCCTGTGATATCAAAAATTCCTCCTTTTAATCGTGTGCTCGATGCTGTAAGTGGATTAGACGAAGGGAAAGGGAAATGGCGGGCGTTAAGTCATATCCGTAGCGATGGACGGACTGTTCGTCTCGATCTTCATGATTCTACAAAGGTGCAAGAAATACTTACAGCCACACTGCCTTTGGTCGATAGTTTTCCAATACGCTATATCGTTGGGAGAGGTATTCCAGCAAGCCGACAACCACAATTACGGCCGCTTGTTCTTGAAACAGTGGACAATAAATTTCCAAAAACAAGGCAATCACGATTTACTTCTGCGATAGAAGTAGGTCCTGAATTATCGGAAGAGTTACGAAATCAAAGGAAAAAGGTCAATCGATTATTGGCCATATTCTTGCCAATCGCAACATTCCTTGGATGGCTGGAAATGCGAACATAGTTCAAAAAAAATACAGCCGATTGACTTAATGCATAGGGTACGCCTAGTTTAATCCATGCGGGAAGCGAGTTTTTTCTGGAAACGGCAACGCTTGGGGGCGATTGAGATAGCCCCTCTACTCGATGTAGCAGAGCGCGTGGAGTTTCTTTCCTACATCAGCAGAGCTCCAAAGGATATTCAGTGTTTATTCAAATTTTACCTGAAAGAGGGTGTGCAAATTTCCGATATCGACTCACTTGAGTTCTTGGATGTGATCGATGTGATGCACGAGTCCAACAAAGCTGAGGAAGGCCACCTCATTATCTGTAGAATTATCCATCCTTTATCGAATCTAAATGCTCGAACAAAAGGAACCTATGCGGTACCAGGATCACGGTTGGACGAAAACGGACTTACCTACATCATACAAGGCCCTTCACTAAAACTGAGACTCATGTCTGGAGTTATGCGTTTAATGTCCAAACCTGACCGAACAAGTGCAAGGAATCTGAACCTTATGCCTCAAAATTACGAATCGATTCTATCTGAAAAGCAGTTAAAGCTCGCCAAATTTGCTTACGACAATGGGTATTATGACTTGCCAAAGAGAATCAAGATTACTGAATTATCAGAACAAATGGGTCTAGCAAGAGCAACGGTATCAGAGCATTTAACAAAAATCGAAGGGATTTTGATGGATGATATTTTTTCATCCATGACCGATGTTCGTCTCAGACCAGAAGATGCCCGCAGCATCGTTCTTAGCATGGAAATTGATATGCAAGACACTGAAAGTCTAAGAACAGAAGGTTTCGAATTACTTATTCAAAGGATGAAAGATAATATTGAACT
>DAKQ01000110.1 GCA_002496635.1 Euryarchaeota archaeon UBA82
CCCGAGAGATGCTGCGAAGCTCTGGCCCAATGAAAGGCCTGTTGTTTGGTTCGGCGAAACCGAGGCATTCCAACGGTCAACCTCGTTGAATCCTCCAGAAGATAGTGCTTCGAAGGTAATGTTGCCTACTTGCAGATCTGCATCAACGGTTTCGGTAATATCAGATACAAGATTGTGACGCACCTGTACATTCAGTCCAAGAATTTCGTTAATTCCTGTTGCTTGCCCAGCAGAAAGAACTTCGCTTTCACTCAAGGTTATGCTTTCAAAAGGCAATCCAGGATCTATAGCAATAACAGGCCGAACTTCGATTTGAGCAGTATCAAAGTTTGGAATGCTCCCTGTATCTGCTTCTGCGAAGACATAGGCGCTCAAACTGTCACCTGCTCGATTCTTTTCAGCAGTGACCAGCGGCATCTGAATTGGTGGCACGTCCACTGTTATGAAACCAGTAACAACCTCACCTACTTGCAATTCTCCCGTGTTCGAAATTGAAAGTGTATGATTCCAATTTAGGGCATTGACCGATAGCCCTGAAACAAGATTAAAGCTCGTCGGAGCATTACCTGTATTTGTAACATTGAACGATACAGTCTCAGTAAGACCTGGGATGACCATCGTTGTTGTATCAACAAGGTCTACTGTTGCGTGAAGGTATTCCCCAGCCATCACCCGTGTTACATCTGACAGAACGTAGCCACTACCTGCAGATGTAATTGTTAAGGTGACGATATCAATATCCGACAACAGTGCATTAGCAGGTACTGAAACCGTCACGCTAAGCGTCGTTGTCTGACCAATTCCAATAAATGAGGTAATGGTTCCATCAAGAGCGGTGGATGCCCATCCGAGAGTGCTTGAAACGGAGATGGTAAAGGAGTCAGTCGAACTACCAGTATTTTGAATAATGTAATACAGCGTTGTTGAATCTCCAGGAGATGTTGTTCGATCGGATGGACCCACCATTTCGGAAATGTAATCGCTGAAGACGATATCGAATTCACTGTATACTTGTGTTTCAGTCCAACCTGTCCCATTTAGAACAACTTCTACAGACATATTCCAAAGTCCACTGAAAGTTGATGCCGAAAAGTTCCCCATTAGTTCTTGACCTTCCGAAGGGTCAAAGATAGAACCCGGAGCCATTGTTTGGGTATTGGACCACACATCGACTGGTGAAGGGCTCGCAGAGGCATTGGTAAGACGGAAATGCATGACTGCAGAAAAAGGCATTACTCCATCGTTTTTGATGGTCGTGTTAAATGAATGCAATTGCCGGTCGAGAACCACATTAGCATTACCAGGAGCGATGGATGGTAATGTATCTCCAATAATTGCTCCTTGATGGAGTGTGTCGACATCGAAATCTCTCCGATATTCGTTATTTCCGGGGTTTCCATCGTTTACGCTTGAAACACGAGCGAAGAGTGTTTGAGATGGCCCTGTTGTTGCAGTCCATGAAAGCAAATACGTAGTGGTCGCAGAACCGCCTGAAATTGAACCTAAGTCTACTGTATCCACTGTGCTTTCAGCTGCGCTGGGAGAACCTTTGTGAACCAGGGAGAGGAATGCGTTTCCTGGACTCGTACCTACATTTGATACATCGATTCGGACTGTATGTGTATCGGGTGCCAGAACAAGCCCAGAGCCGTCAGTAATCGACCCTGCGCCATCAAATTTCATCGCTGTTACTTGGAAATCAGGGCCTGCCCTGCCAGAGGTTTCTTCTGCGTCGACGAGTGGCAAAGAAACTTGCACCAGGAACAGTGCGACCAGCAACAGAGGGATGCCTTTTTGTTTAAGCACTTGAAGACCCTCCTGCTTTTTCAAATCGTTGAATGGTCACAGACTTTCCTTGAGACTTCCATATCTCCAGTAATTGACCCAAGAGTCGATCATGCTCTTCGTCAGATATCCCGAGCCTACGTCGTTCTTCCCACAAGAGCAGTTGTTCAGTACGTGTGAGCAGAGCGTCTCGGAGATAAATCTCAAGTGTACGTCGATATGCATCTCGGTCTGATACAGCATAGACAATGGAGTTACCAGGCAACTGATCCGCACGATTCTGAATGAAGTTACCTAATGTCAAGGCTTCATCATACGATATGTTCCTGCGATCGAGTTCGCTTTGGATGTTCGATGCAATACTTTGAAGATCATATTTTGTCTTCGTGCGTTGAATCTTCTTGAAATATTTGCGGCATCTTCGCGACATGCTTGGACCCGCCATGAGTTCTACTGAATCGGGGCAGTTTATCAATCAATTGGAAAAAGGCGCTGCTTTATTCATTCTGCATGGAATATTAATCAATTCGCATATAGCCTCAGTACACCATTCACACTGTGATAATGACGAAAACCAAGCATTGATGTCAAATGGTTGTCACGTTAGGTCATGTCCGAACCAACAACACTTGAAGTTGGAATGCCCGCGCCTGAGTTTTCTGCTACAGATTCGAACGGAGTAACCCATACATCCTCCGAATATGTACAACAAGGGAAAAAGGTGATCTTGTATTTCTATCCTAGAGATTCAACGCCGGGCTGCACAAAACAAGCGTGTGACTTCAGAGACAACATGGCCAGACTCAAATCCGAGGGTTACGAAGTATTGGGGGTTTCCAAAGATTCAGAGAAATCCCATCAAAAATTCATTTCAAAACAAGACTTGAATTTTCCGTTGCTCCTTGACGTAGAAGGCTCTCTACATGACCAATTTGGGACATGGCGTATGAAAAAGAACTACGGCAGAGAATACATGGGTTGTGTTCGCTCAACATTTGTGATCGGTGCAGACGGTAATATCGAATGGTGCCGATACAACGTTCGTGCAAAGGGACATGTTGAGATGTTACTTCGTGAACTGTCATTGGAAGAGTGAACGACATGAGAGAGGACATTGGGGGCAATCTTGTTCCACTCAATGCAACATCAAACGCTTACGAGCCATGCTACATCGGCAAGGGATTGATTGCTGGAGATAATATCGTCATCGGAGCCATGTGCCATATTGGCAGATCGGTTACAATTGGGGATGAAACACGGATCCAAGGTTCAACATATATCTCAGACAACACCATAATCGAATCGAATGTTTTTATTGGACCAAATACCACGATCCTTAACGATAAATATCCACCTTCAGGAAATAAAGAGAAATGGGCTCCAGTAACTGTTTGTCAAAACACAGTTATCGGCGGGGGTTCCACCATTCTTCCTGGCATCACAATTGGAGCAAATGCAGTTCTTGGTGCAGGGTCAGTGCTTACGAAATCTATTCCAAAAAATGAGGTTTGGAAAGGGAATCCCGCCACATTCCACATGCAAAGAAAAGACTATGAAAAGAAGAGGGGTTGAATATGGAAGGAAAACAACACGTCATCGAATTTCTAACAAAATGTATTGAATATGCAGATGCATCGATTCTTCGTAAACAACAACGAAATGATTCAGAAGAAATTCCTCAATGGGAAACCTATCGTGAATTTACTCGACACGCATTGGATGAGATTCAAGCAGGTGAACTTGACCGATGGTTTACAAAAATCAGTCCAACGCTTCACTCAGAAGCATCAACACATGATTTGAGAAACATGGAACACAAAGCTCGATCGCTCTTTCTTTCCAATCTTGTTAGTCCAAGACCACTTGTGATGCTAGGTACAAAATCCAACGACGGGGCCCGAAATTTAGCACCTTATACATCTGTATCCATCGTTGCGAATTCACCACCATTAGCTGTCGTATCATTGTCTGTCGATCGAGATAATCGGATTCGCGACTCTCTGGCTAATCTCAGAGAAAACGGGAAAGCAGTCCTAAATTTTCTCCAACCCAATCAGGAAAATGCACGCCTTGTTGAGCAAACCTGTAAGCCGATTCCAAGAGAAGAGAGTGAATGGGAGGCTTTCTCAATCGAATCTTTGGATTCAAATCCACTCATTATGAAAAACGCATCAATGGCAATTGAAGCAGAAGTTGTTGCTGAACATGACCTACCTGATGCAAAAGCAAGTCTCGTCGTATTACGATTAGGAGACCTCATAGTTCCGGGAGAAAACCTTCCCACTGATTCAGTTCATCTACTATGTCAGCATGGATTGAATCGATTAATGGCCACACCAACTGCATGGGATTACAACATTGAATCCAATGTTTGACGCAGTCCGACTTCAAGCGATGTCGTTGCAGCCCAACCCAGCGATTCCTTTGCATCCATGATACGAGGCAATCTACGCTGTGAATCCCCTGGATAACCTTCACTGAATTCAATTTTAGCGAGTCGGTTCGTTTTCTCGTGAACGATTTGACAGATCTTCTCTCCCAATTCAAGCATTGAGATTTCCTCAGTTGAACCGAGATTAAACGAACACCCTGAAAGGGATTCTCCTGTTTTCAAACAGGTATCCAGACGACCTGATAGGACAATACCTTCTATGATATCTTCAACCCACGTCAGAGAGCGTGTCTGCATTCCGTCACCATGTACCTGAACGATGCTCGAATCAAGTGCAGAACGCATCATCATTGTCACAACTTGGCCATATTCATCATGACTCAAGCGGGGGCCATATCCATTGAAAGGTCGAACAATTCGTGCATCAAGCCCCTGGCGGACTGCATGATGGACAGCAAGTTCCCCAAGGTATTTGCTACCGCCGTAGGCATGACGTTGATGATGAGACGCATGTGTGAAAACAGAGGATTCTGGCCCCCCTAGTGGCATCACTTCTGAATTACCATATGCTTCTGGAGAGGATGTAAAGACGAATCTACATTGGTATTTTTCAGCAAACTCGATGGCTCTGAGCGTTGAATTGAGATTCACATCCATTACCATTCTCGCCTCTTCATGGAACCATTTCGTACCGTTAATAGCAGCGAGATGATAGACGATGTCGATTGAACTTGCATCTTTTATGGCCTGATAGGCGGTCGCTTGGGACGCATCACCTTCGAGAAGAGTAATCTCATCCTTGATATGATTCAGGTTTTCAGGATCTCCTCTCCAAAAATTATCGAGGACAACCACTTCATCCCCAAGTTCGAGCAATCGTTCAACCAGACTTGAACCAAGGAAGCCTGTACCACCGGTTACGAGTACTCGCATAGAATCACGCCCGCTGCAACACAGTTATGCTCACGACATCGCTCTTACGTTCGAATCGAATGGAATCACCATCGTTGATGAGCATGCAAGGATCGTTCTCAAACCCGTGGCCATATGGAACCTTCAGAAGTGAGCAGGCGGGTAATGTAAGCGGGCAAACATCACGATTCACAATCGCTTTAGGACCTTTTCCTTCATACAAAAGCCCCATCAAGACGTATGGTGCTACAGTTGATCCAGATCCTTTAGGATAGATGAGAATCTTATTTTCAATCGCTCTACCATCAAGTGGGTGTCCTGCTTCTTCTATGACACCTGTATCTCGATTAACATACCCAAGGTACGTAATAGGAACATCTGTTACCATCGCAATGCCTTCAATGCAGAAGTCATCTTGTGAATCGAGTCCCTTTCCAAGGACGGTACAGTCCCCTTTTTGCTGGGTTTTGGTAGATGTTTGACCTCCGTGTGTAGAATGAGACAGTTGAGGTCTTGGACCTTGACTCAGAGAAGGATGGACTGCATGACGAACACATTCAGCAATGGGCGCAACACTGGTTGGAATCCTATTGAGTCCACTGGTTAGATAATGCTCAGCTTTCATCGAGTTCGTCAAAAGATGGTTGTATTTCTCGCGATTATACGGCGTCACTTCTGGACAAGTATCGACCAAAACAACAGCACCTGCTTCTTCAAGCATTGACAACGTACCGTCTGCTTCAGCAAGAGTATGGTTCTCCTTGCTGGTAAAAACCCACAATCGTTGATTTTCAATACGTTCTCCAAATTCCATATGAGACCGTAGGGCAGAGGCAGTAGTCCTCATCTCTTCTAGACTCGCTTGAGGGCAACCGATGACAACTAAATCGACTTGCCCTTCTGGCTTAAGTTCCTCATACCGTTGTGAAAGATCTGCAAGAGTGAATTCTAATTCACCTTCCCACTCAATATCAGAAAAATCATCCAATGATTGCAATGAATGCCCATCAACCCACATCATTGGAGTCCCATAATTTGCTGCTGCAGCGGTAAGGGCCTTCTTGCGAGCAAAAGAAATGTAATCTGGTAATCCTTTAACGTAAGGCATCGGTCCGAAAGGAAGATTCCATTCAGGTTTAGCATTACGTCCAATCCAATCACCAAGGATTGAATAATCGGAGAGTGTTTCGAGTTTACATGATATCTTGACCCGAATGTTTGGAATCCTATGTTCAGAAAGGTGCAAGCCCCATGCAGGGGCATAACCTGTTAATGCAGTCGCTAAGGCGCTCAAGCCAGATTCTCTGTTTGTGATCAGGGAAGTCCAAGTATTTGTGTAACAAACCGCATTTGATTCGGCCCATGAAGCAGTCTGTCCCTGAATTTCAATTCCTCGATCATAGGGTGTACAAGAGAGAGTTGATTCAATCCCCAAGCGGTCATAGGCTTGGACAATCTCAAATTGTTGTTCTAGAAAATCTGGCCATGCAATATCCATTTCCTTCATTTTCCGCTTATCGCAACCCGCAGAGTTCAAGGTTGTTGGGATCACAACAGTTCCATTCCCATCCCCACTCAAATCCTTCAAAAAGCGACGTAGGCCGTGTCCTCCAGTAATGACTGAAACACCAGAAACGTGGGCATGATCTACTTCAACAAATGAGGACGCTTTGGCAGTACGCGCCAAGTCAACAACGAGACGTGCTGCCTTTTGACGTGTCGCTCCTTCCAAGCCTTCGAGTTGTCGAGATAACCTCTCAGGCAGGTCCATGAGTTACTCGAAGCACTCACGCTTCATCAAGACTCGTATGATTAACCGATGGTTTTGATACTCGATCGATACAGTATGAACAGGAAATTCCAGGAACATAAGCTGGATGCAGTTGTTGCTCCGGAAGAAGCGGTTCTCTGCATGCAAAGCAAACTGTTGTTCCAGTTTCGGTCAAATCAGGTTTTAGAGCCACTCGTTTATCGAATACAAAGCATTCGCCATCCCAGTGCTCACCTCCAACCTCTTGGAAGTAACCAAGTATGCCCCCCTCTAGTTGTCTAACATTGGTAAAACCTGCATCTCGCATGATGACGCTGGCTTTTTCACAACGAACACCTCCTGTACAGAACATCACAATTTGTTTGTCTTTGAGTGTATCATCCATGTTTGCAACCGCTTCTGGGAAGGCTCTGAAGGTCTTGATACCAAGTTCAATTGAATTATGGAAAGAACCCAGTCGGGTTTCATATGTATTCCTCGTATCGAGTAAAACAATGTCCTCATTATTTGAAAGACGTTGATGAAGTTCATTCGGAAAAATTCTCTCCTCCTCGGAATCGATACGATCAAAGTTTGGAAGACCAACTGAGATAATCTCTTTTTTCAATCGAACATTCATTCGATTAAAAGGCTGAGAATCAGAGATCGATTCCTTGAATGGAATAGCATTGAAACGGTCCTCTTCACTCAACCATTCCCTAAACTGGGTAATGTTTGATTCAAGTCCTGCCACAAAAATATTGATTCCTTCATGACTAAGCAAGATTGTTCCTTTCAACTCCAAAGAGTCACACTTTTGCTTGAATGGTTGTCTGAGATTATCTCGATCGGGAAGTGTCACAAAGGTGTACCCTGCGATATTGAGATACATCTCCGTCATGATTGACCCTCGAATATTACCCACTTAGCATCATCGATTAACGACGCCAATCATGACGACTCGCTAATGGATGTCGCCAACCCTGACCAAACGCACGAGGGGATACTCGTGGTGCTGGTGCCATTTGCCATCGCTTGTGTTCATTAGCTTCAAGGCGTCGAAGCACAGATACAACAGTCTCTCTTTCATGACCTTTAGAAGCAATTTCATCTGCACCATATCCTTCCTCAATATGATATTTCAAAATGGAGTCAAGAACTGCGTATGGAGGTAGTGTATCATCATCACGTTGATCAGGAGCAAGTTCAGCAGAAGGGGGTTTAGTGAGTGTCGATTCATTCACAGGAGGCTCTTTGCCGATCTTTCTTGCTCGATTATTGAAAACATGGGCAAGGCCGTATACTTCCATTTTGTAAACATCACCAAGTGGAGTATAACCTCCAGCCATATCCCCATAGAGTGTACAATACCCTTGGGCAAGTTCTGATTTATTTCCAGTTGCAATCGCCATACGCTGCTGAGCGTTTGCATGAGACATCACAAGAATAGCACGCAATCGGGCCTGAATGTTTTCTCGAGCAACAGGTAATCCGTTGCTCAAGACCGTCTCGATTTGGCTCTCGAGAAGATGGTGGAGGTTGTCAATTGGTATTGAAGCATATTCCATGCCCAACGATTCTGCAGTAAATTTCGCATCGGATTTCGAATGATCTGATGAGAATCGAGAAGGCATGGAGAGTCCCAGTACCTTTTCTGGGCCAACTGCTGCACAAGCAACACATGCTGCAACTGCTGAATCGATTCCTCCACTTAGACCGAGAACAATTCGCTGAATTCCAGATTTTCGACAGTAATCACGAAGTCCTAATACGACAGCATCTGCAAGTGCTTCGAGTACTGTTTCCTCATCTTGTTCAAGCACACTTTTGCTCGATAATTGAATCAACCCACTGTTCTCTTCCTGTTTCATTGGAATCCATTGAGATCGAGTTGAATCATTCACATCAACAAGAAGAATTCCTTCTTCCCATGCAGGAGCGATAACCACGTCACCATTTGGCCAGGCTGCTAAAGAACGCCCATCAAACAATAGATCATCGTTACCACCTACTTGATTTGCAAGCAAAAACGGATGATTTAGGCATTCTGCTGCTGTTCGAGCAACTCGGAGTCTGGTCTGTATTTTTTCAGCATGATATGGTGACGCAGAAAGATTGACTGTTGCATCAAGTTGGACCCCTTGCCGCCCCCATTCTGCGAGTTGTTCAATTGGATCTGCATTGTATTCAGAAGGGGTTTCTCCTGAGACTTGCCATGCGTCCTCACAAACCGTAACGCCAAGTTCGAATGAACCATTGATGGTTCTTGCAATTCCTGGACGATCATCAGCATCAAAATATCGAGCCTCATCAAACACATCATAGGTTGGAAGAAGTTGCTTGCGAGCGACAACTTTTGCAGGTGCTTGATTGCCGATAAGCAATACACCATTTCCTGGCTGTTCGCGTTGATTTTCTGGGACGGTTGGCGTACCAACAAGGACAGGTATATCCACATGGATTTCTTTCGCCATATCTTGGGCGATTTGTATGAAACTCGGTTGCATCAGTAAATCTCTGGGAGGATAACCACAAATTGCAAGTTCTGTACTAACACATACAGAAGCATCATGGGAATGAGCAAGACGAACCATCTCTTGTAAACGCTGAGCATTTCCTGCGAGATCACCCACCGTGGGATTGAATTGAAGCAGAGCAATGAGTCCCTTGCTTTGATTGCCCATGGTTAAGCCAACCCGCCGTGATTCATAGCCCTGATGCCTTACTTGTATTGCAGAATTTCGCCGTTAGCGTCTTTGTACCACCAGCTCGAATCGTTCGGATCTTGCCACCACCAAACACCATCTGCACCTTGAGTCCAACCATCAGTAGTAGCAGTGGTTGTTGCCGCAGTTGTTGCTGCAGCAGAAGTTTCAGGAACGAATAAATCTGCATCAGGATCTTCAAACTCTTCCTCTTCATCTTCAAGATAATCAGAGTATTCGTCCCATTCAATTTCCAATTTAGAACCACGTCGAACGGTGGCATTTCTTGCCATCAGGAGCAAGGCACCGATGATTCCAACAGCGAGCAGCAGGCCTATTGAACCAAGAACTGGATTAACTTCTCCAAAGACTGATTCTGTGAAACTTGGTTCTCGTTGTGGACGTACATCTATTGATGGACCATTGGCCTTGTTTCCATTTTCAAGGACGACTTCAATCCATTGGAGACCTTCTATCTCAGGTCCCCAATCGAGAAGAATTGTTCCTACTGAACCTTCTGCAACCTCGACATTTGCATTTCGAAGAACTGATGTTGTTCCATCTGCACGTACCACAGAAACTGTTGCTGAAGTAGAACCATCAAGGGTACCTGTATTTTTGACAAATATCTGAACTGCAGTCGTCTCGCCTTCTTTGACGTTCAAACGAGAATATTGCATTGCTGGATTGTCGAGTTCAAAGGTTGGCCTTCTCCATTCCATCAACCATGAAGTCACCGAGTTTCCTGAAGAATCTCCATTTGCACCAAGCACCTGGTTGCCAGCAAGGTCACGACCCTCGACAAGGACGTTTACTGTCAACAGATCAATCAACATCTCATCGGTAATAACAGAAAGATCCATCTTACCTGTACCAACTAGATTGAGGCCACTAATTTCAGTTCCTTGAAGTAAGAATGGAGCATCTCCGCCTCGAATATAATCACCTGTGACGGTATCTTCAACCCACCATACCAACCGTAAGGATTCATAATCGATACCACCTTCTTCTGAAAGAACAATGGTGACTTCATGTTCTTCTGCACTCAAAATTGCTCCAGGGCGAGGGGTTTGAACTTCTTTTGGTTCTGGACCAAGTCCATCGACAATCATCCATTTCACGGATGATTCTTTTGCAGTTGAGTCAATCCCCTGTGGTGGCAAGCAGCCCACAGACCAAGTGAGTGGAATCGTGCCAGAAGTCGAAGGACTTACAAGTGGAATATTCCAAATGCCGTCGTATGTTTGAACTGAATACGTTTGTCCTGCGAACATAACATCAACACTGCAATTGAATTCTGGCATTGTTGTTGTTTTCTCAAAGACAAGACCGCCGGTGAGTTCGAACGGAGAGTTCGGCGGAATACGAGCTCCGTCCTCAAGCGATGAACCTTGAGTCAATACCAGAGATACTGTCTCTTGTGGAATCATCAATGCAGGAGAGAATCGCCACCGTAGTGCGGGGAATGTTTGGAGTACCTCTTGTCCAGCACGATCAACAATTCGAACACTCGGCTCTCTGAAGGTATCACCCAAATCGGGTGTTGTCCATGCCAGTTCGAGATCAACTACAAGGCGGGTATCTTTTTCATAGGGTCCTGCTTCTAATCCATTGAGAGCGAGCATATCGCAAGAATGGATAATCAGATGTATGCTATTCGAAGTACATGAATCTGTTACGAAGTTCCATGTAAACGAAAGCGGTGAGGTTAGGATATTTGATGCAAGTTGAATCTCAACTGTCGTCAAATCAGAGGCTCCGTTTGGCTCACTCATATCAACACGCAGCGTGTATGCTTGGCCGGGGTGTATCCAGGATTGGACGCCTCCTTCCCAAGACATTGCATTCGATGAGAGTGTGGGTGGTCCATCAGGTCCAAGTTGATACATGAACAGATGCTCTCCATCGACTGAAGTTCCACCGTCTTGCAACGATTGCCCAGATGCATCATTTCCTACAAGGTATCCAGCCACTTTCTGGCCTAATGACCCCATTGAATCATCGAAAAGAAGCGTATACAATCCTGTAGAAACTGTAAGATCGGTTGGTATAATCAAGGATCTTGATTTGTATTCATCAGCACTTGGCCACCCGTTGAGATCAGTATCATCAGCCCATTCTCGCCAAAGCATGACATTAACATTGGAAGGCAGCAGAACAGGATCCAGAATTTGGAATTGGACTGTTTGACTGGTGGAAGCTACACGATGGTCATACCAGTCAACACTGGAGAAAATGACCGAAGGCGAGGTTGGATCTATCTTGAACGAGCGGATTTGCTCTGATTCGACGACAATATCTCCCCCTTCCAATGGAACGACTCGAACGGTCCATTCAAGGTCTCCAAAGGTAAACGGTGCTACATCTGAAACATTCCACATATCGCCATCAAGAGAAGTAGTGTTTGCAACCATTGTCGAGCCCTGCCAAAGTTGGACTTCAGCATCTCCATCGGCAAATGAATCAAAGCCTTCAACTCCTTCATAGCCCACATCGATTGAAAAGTTTAGACCTGTTCCAGCGGCTAGGTATTCGGTTGATGGTGAAACTGGACCGTTATCATCTGTGATCAGAACAGATTTGATGACCAAATCGTTTTCAAGTGCCTGAAGTCCAGCTCCACCCCAGAAACTTTGACTGGGTCTTGAAACGACATCGTTATCAAGAACTACTCGCATTGAGACAGAAAGGTGTTGCTCGTCATCCCAACCTTGTTCAATTCTGAATTGAACTGTCATCTCGCTCATGGTTGCAGAAATACTGGTTACGGTGAGTGGTTGCGTTGGGTGAAGTTCAACCAGATGACTGTCCCCTTGGCCAAGAGGCGTACCTCCACCTACAGGAAGGAGCCACGTTGCATGATTCAATTCACCTTGAACATCCAAGCGAACAACGGTTGCTGAAAAATCTTCATCGATATTGAATCTTGTAGTGAAGGACATCCAACGTTGTGATGGCGTCATTGGCCATGTCGCGTTAGCGATAGATGCAGTTCCAGTTTCAACTTCCTCACTAAATCCTAGATCGGTCACTTCAACAATGATTTTCCCTTGTGATAATCCTGTGAAGGGGAAGGTTATGGCTGGATTAGCGCTTACTGTCCTTGTTGCTGAATTCGCAGCCATCACCAAGGGTGATTGTTCATCTGCACTTATTGAGACCGAGGTATTGAACGGAACTGCAAGATTAGAGAAGGTTGCAAAACCATTTCCGTATGCTTCGATGTCCACAAGCGCAAAGCCTTCGCCCATGTGATAAAGCACTCCAGATTGACTTGCTAAAGTGGCTTGCAATAAATCAAGTTCAGTAGAATTGAGTTGTAAATGATATGCAGTGTGTCCATCTATGACCTTTGAGACGATCGTATTGCCTCCAACACGAAGCGATATGCCAGTCATATTCCCGTTATTAGATGAAACTCCTAGGCCAAAACCACCCAATTCAGAAGTTGGAATCCAAGCTGAAGTCGAAGCGATACCTGAAAACCCGAATCCAGATCCAATCGAATATTCTCCTGAGCTAAATTTGTCTTGGAATCCCCATGACCCTATTCGGACGTCTTCTCCGCCCCACTCATTGATTCCATCATTGTTGATATCAAGAGACGGAGCATTCGTCTTTCCGCCCGTTTGTAGCGTGACTTGTACCTTGTCAAGCAAACTCGGCGTGCTTGAATTGTGGACAAATTGGAGTTGGAAAGAATGATCATTTGCTCCAAGTAAACCAGAGTATGGTAGACTTATCGGAGTCCAACTTTCTGATGCATGATGGCGAACATATGCATCGTATTCATTCATCACTGCTGAGACCAAATAGCCAGCCATTGGCGCATTATTCGCAAACCAAGGCGAAGTGATTGTGCTGTTGTTGAATGAAGTCAAACCTCCGGCTAAAATCGATGCATTTGTCACACTCCATCCTCGATTGGAAGGGTCTGTGGTGAATTCTTCGGTCATGAGACCTCCTGCAGAGATCGATTCGACAATTGGCATTGCATTGGTGCTCGACCCATACAGTTCTAGACGCAATCTTAGAGAACCATATTCTTCCCAATCAACTGCATCAAGATGGATTCGAGTTCCATTCATCGATTCAAAGCCAGATATGTTTTCGCCAGTAACTTCGTCAATAAGCGTCCATGTTAGGAAGGAATTTTGAGGGAAATCAGCGTTGATGTGCATTGGTGCATATGGCCCTTCTGCGAGTGAAAAAGAGTTTGAATTGTTGTATCCGAACGAAGGGCTGGTCCATTGCGTTAATGGAGGAAGGACGATTTTTATATCGTCAACAAACCAGTAATCGCAACACGTTGAACTGCCACTTGTTTGGTGAAGGCGGACTTGGAAGTTCGAGTGATAAGCTCCCGTTGGCAAAGTAGTCATGAACTGAAAATTGGTAGTCTGGGCTCCACCGCCGCTTTCCGTGTGGAACGTATTCCAATTCCCTGCGCTATTTTTGTACTGGAACTGGAGGTTTTCTCCACTATCAGGAGTTTCCCCACAACCCGATCGGCCTTCGTGTACCCAAGCGTGGAATGGAATATTTACGCGATTCGCGAGATCTATTACAGGAGATGTGGCATATGTTGAGCCAGCATAGGTTCGAAGTGAACCTCCACTCGAACCGTTATATCCACACGCTGGTGTTGTAACTCGACCGCTATATGAATTCGAAAACGTCCATCCTTGAGCCCCGTTGTTGAAATCATACCCTGGTGAAGAACCAGAACCTGTTAACAATCCTGATTGAGAATACGTATTGCTATGATTTGCATCTGGATGATTCCATGCGGATGCACCTTGCCACAAGAGGGTCTGAGAATTCTGAAGCGGCGAAGATTGCATCGTCATCTCAAGGTTTGTGATCGAACCCGTAGAGGAAGGCAGAGTCAACTCAAACGGATTCTGGCTGGACTGACCGGGACGAATATCAACCGAAATAGGTGTGTTCTCCCCAACGAATGATGGCGCAGTAATCTCTTCAAGAACCTCAAAAGACGCAGTTGGAGCAAGTGAAGTGAATGGTGCGAACACGAATAAGAACAGAACGAAGAAAGCAACGCTCCGACCTTTCAAAGACCCGGCCATGACTATGCCTGAATTTGAAAGGTCTTGAATGTGTCACTCCTCAATCTTCCTCGAAAATGAGGGAGAGGTTGAAATCAACAGTGTGATTCGCAGGGTCATGGTTCGACCGTCAGCAGCAGGTGACCTCGATGCAGTAGAGCTTGAAACCGCTTTACTGAACACATGGAAGAGTGAAAACGCCTTCGAATCCTCAATCGGCTCGAGTAAAAATGGTGCACCGTTCATTTTCTTGGAAGGTCCGCCGACTGCAAATGGCAAACCTGGCATACACCACGTCGTCGCCAGAGCCTACAAAGATCTTGTATGTCGTTGGAAGACTATGGAAGGCTTCCTCGTACAACGTAAAGGCGGTTGGGACACGCATGGTTTACCTGTTGAAATCGAAGTACAGAAGCGACTCGATTTGATGAGCAATGAAGCCATTGAAGAATTCGGAATGCAGGCGTTCAACGACGCTTGTCGAGAAAGCGTATGGACCTATGAAACCGCTTGGAGAGAAATGACAGAACGAATGGCATATTGGGTAGATTTGGACAATCCGTATGTTACATTGGACAACAATTATGTCGAATCATGCTGGTGGGCCCTCAAACAAATGTTCGATAAGAATCTCTTGTACAGAGGCCATAAGGTACTCCCATATTGCCCTCAAACAGGGACATCTTACTCAAGTCACGAAGTTGCTCTTGGCTACAAGGAAGTTGAGGAACCTTCAGTATACATCAAATTCAAACTCACCGATGATGATGCATCCATCCTCGCATGGACGACAACACCATGGACACTTCCAGGTAACGTTGGCCTTGCAGTAGGACCAGAAGTAACCTATGCTCGCTGTAAAGTTCGAGAAGAACCTGAGGGATGGCAAGGACGAGGCGGTGCAATCGTTGGAGAAGAATTGATTCTAGCCAAGGATCTAATGGGTGAAGTGTTACGACACCACGTCGATATTATCGAAGAAATTCCAGGCTCTGCTCTTGTTGGCCAATCTTATGAACCGCTCTTCCCAGGTGCTGTGCCCCGGGGAGATTCTGATACAGCATGGACTGTACTTTCAGCTGACTGGGTTACAACAACCGACGGAACAGGTGTTGTACATACCGCAGTCATGTACGGTGAAGATGATTACAA
>DAKQ01000109.1:0-537 GCA_002496635.1 Euryarchaeota archaeon UBA82
CGAGTTCCCTCACTTGATTGATCCTAACACAGGTAAGCCTCTGATGAACCGTACTGTCATGATTGCAAATACATCCAACATGCCTGTTGCTGCTCGTGAAGCATCTGTATACACAGGAATTACCATTGCGGAATACTTCCGTGACATGGGATACGATGTAGCCCTCATGGCTGACTCAACCTCTCGTTGGGCTGAAGCAATGCGTGAGATTTCATCCCGTCTTGAAGAAATGCCTGGTGAAGAAGGATACCCTGCGTATCTTTCATCCCGTATTGCAGAATTCTACGAACGTGCTGGCCGTGTTGAAACCAAGAATGGTGACGACGGATCAGTTACCGTTATCGGTGCTGTAAGTCCACCTGGTGGTGACATTTCAGAACCTGTTTCACAAGGTACTCTTCGTATTGTCAAGGTTTTCTGGGGATTGGATGCAGGTCTTGCACGACAACGTCACTTCCCTGCAATCAACTGGCTTAACTCGTACTCTTTGTACCCACAGAGTTTGAATCAGTGGTTCAGAGATAACATCGCTCAAGA
>DAKQ01000109.1:940-2110 GCA_002496635.1 Euryarchaeota archaeon UBA82
GCATTGCCTGTCGATCAACAACTGACCCTCGAAGTTGCACGTATGATTCGTGAATACTTCTTGCAACAGAACGGCTTCCACGAAGTTGATGCATTCTGTGACATCAACCTACAATACTCCATGTCGAAAGCAATTCTCAGTTTCCAAGAAGCTGCGAAGAATGCTATGGCAGCAGGTGCACAGCTCAACGATGTTGTCAACGTACCTGCTCGTACTGCGCTTATGCGTGGGCGATTCGAAAAGGGCTATGTTGATACAATCGAATCCATGGTGAAAGACATGGTCGATGAAATCGCCGCCGCCGTGGAGGAAAACTAAGGACGTGAAATCATGACAGGAAAGGAATATCGAACCATTACCGACGTAAAAGGGCCACTCGTGTTCTTGAATAAGACAGAACCCGTAGCATTTGGTGAAATTGTCAGCTTGCGACTTGCTGATGGAAGTATCAAGAATGGACAAGTTCTTGATACATCAGACGACTTGGTTATTGTCCAAGTTTTCGAAGGAACTGCAAAGATTGATCGAACAGCAGGTGTCACTTTCATGGGAGATGTTTTCAAACTCCCTGTAAGTAATGATCTTGTAGGACGTATTCTCGATGGCGCAGGACGGCCAAGAGACGGTGGACCAGATATCGTCGCAGAAGAAAATGCTGACATTATCGGTGCTGCAATCAACCCCTTCAGTCGACAAAGCCCTCACGATTTCATTCAAACTGGGATCTCGGCTATCGACTGCTGTACTACACTCGTTCGTGGACAAAAGTTGCCAATTTTCTCGGCTTCTGGTCTTCCACACAACGATATCGCACTACAGATTGCTCGACAAGCAAAACTCCCAGGCAGTGATGAACAATTTATTGTTGTATTCTGTGCAATGGGTATTACTGCTGAAGAATACAACTTCTTCCGTTCTGATCTAGAACGAACTGGTGCACTCGAAAATGCGGTATTGTTCGTCAACCTTGCTGACGATCCAGCTGTTGAGAGAATTATTACACCACGTCTTGCTTTGACTGCTGCTGAATACTTGGCATTCGAACACGATTACCACGTACTTGTTATCTACACTGACATGACAAACTACTGTGATGCACTTCGTCAAATTGGTGCAGCACGTGAAGAAGTTCCTGGACGTCGTGGATACCCTGGTTACATGTACACTGAC
>DAKQ01000109.1:2412-6276 GCA_002496635.1 Euryarchaeota archaeon UBA82
CATGTACACTGACCTTGCAATGCTTTACGAGCGTGCAGGTATCGTAAAGGGCAAGAAGGGATCGATTACTCAATTCCCAATTCTGACAATGCCTGGTGACGATATTACGCACCCGATTCCTGATTTGTCCGGATATATTACTGAAGGACAGATTGTTATCTCTCGTGAATTACACCAGCAAGGTATCTATCCGCCGATTAACGTTCTTCCATCTCTTTCTCGATTGATGGGTTCCTGTATTGGTGCAAAGACCACTCGTGAAGACCACAAGTCTGTATCTGACCAAATGTATGCAGCATATGCTCAAGGCCGTGAACTTCGTGGTCTTGTCGCCATTGTTGGTGAGGATGCATTGAATGAGCGTGACAAGCAATTGCTTGACTTCTCTGGTGTTTTCGAAGATCGTTTCCTACGTCAATCTCGTGATGAAGACCGTTCAATCGACGAAACTCTCGATCTATGCTGGGAACTTATGTCTGAAATTGACACCAAGTATCTCGTACGTCTTGACCAAGATTGGATCGACAAGTACCATCCTGAGAACCGCTCCTGAATACTGAGGTGAAGAAATGGCGCTTGACATTAAACCAACCCGAAGTGAGTTGATTAAACTCAAGGGGCGTATCAAGCAGACCAAAAACGGGTACAAGCTTCTGAAAATGAAGCGAGATGGTCTTTTCCATGAATTCCGTCAACTTCTCTCCGTCATGATCGAAGCGAAGAAAGAAATTACTGAAGCATATCGACTTGCAAAACAGCGTATTGATCTTGCCAATGCAATTGAAGGTGGTCTTGCAGTTCGTGCAGCAGCAATTGCAAACAGCGCACATCCAGAAGTTGAAGTCGAACGAAGAAACATCATGGGTGTCGTCGTTCCTTCAGTCAGCGGAACAAACCTGAAGTCAACATTTGCAGAACGTGGTGTTGGTTTCATCGGTTCATCCCCCTACATTGACGAAGCAAGCGATACATTCAGCGAATTGATTGAAAAGATTGTTACTGCAGCAGAAATGGAAGCAACTCTCAAGCGACTTCTAGAAGAGATTGAAGCAACAAAGCGACGTGTCAATGCTCTCGAGTTCAAGGTGATTCCAGAACTCGAAGAGGCCAAGGTTTTCATCCAACTCAGACTTGAAGAAATGGAGCGAGAAGAAACGTTCCGTTTGAAGCGATTCAAGAATAAGTGATTCTTCCAGTTGCCTGTTCAAAGGGCATGATTGATGGGGGAGTTATGACCAGCATTGACCATAAGGGGGGGTGTTCCATCGTATGTCTGAATCCAAAGATACTGATTTGATGCCCCTTTCTGCTCATAAAAATACGTGGACTCAACGTGATTTACTTGCTGGAATTATCGGGCGATATATGACTGTAAAATCGCATCTCGGTGGTCTTTGGCCAACATGGGATGTGGAAGCGGAAGATATCGACAAACGCTTGATTGAATTGAACGCCTATCTTGAGAAACTTGGTTGGATGGCACGTTTGCGCCGTGGAGATCATAACCAACTCACTGCGTTACCACTCCCTCATGGGCAGTTTCCTGGTAAAAGAATTCACACATACATGTGGATTGCTTCGATAATCACTGTTCTTTTTTCTGGTATCCGATGGATGGACTCAGGCAGGCCAGAAGGGGGTTGGTTCACTGAATCAATCTATCTTGATGCATTCATTGGTTACGTCTTACCAATTCTCTTCACATTGGGTCTTGCTTCGTTTGTACAGTTGAGAGTTTCAGCACATTATGGTGTGCGTAGTGGGCATATCTTGCCAATCCCGGACCCTTCGATTCTCCTTTGGCTCTTCTCTGGTCTATCTGCGTCTTACTTTATCTGGCCATTTGGGGTTTTCTTCATACCTACCTTGCCACGAATGGATGCTCGTCCATGGCCAGATCGTAAATCGTTAGCCTACGCATCACTCAGTGTCCCTTTGGTCATGTTGTTGAGTGGATTCATCCTCTGGACTAGTGGAATACTTCTCTCATCCGATCCATTTACACTTTCAAGTGAACCAATGAGGCTTAATGCCCCATTCTTGATTGAACTCTTTGGTTCTGGATTAGATCAATCCTTTGATATCCATTTAGATTGGAGCCACCCCTTCCTTTTTGCAGCCGCATTCCTCACATTAGTCGGTTGGCTTCTTCTACTCCCGATTCCTACTTTCCCAGGCGGAAGGTTACTTGTCTCTCGAATGGGCATATACGAAGCCCGAAGCTCTGGTACTCAAATTCTAATGTTCATGATTCTCATCACTGCAGGATTTTTCATCTTCAATGCCTTTGAAGGATTCACAATTTGGATACCAATCCTTGCAGTACTCCTTCCACTGTTATTGTTTATTGGAGGTGATCCGAGAATACCAGTTCTTCTGGACGGAGATTTTCCATTGGATGAAGAATCTCATCGTAGACTTGGTATCATTCTTTTTGTTGCACTCCTGTTTGCCATCCCTCCAGAATTCCCTGTTGAACCAGTTGAGCGGTGGGATTCTGATTTAGAATACATAATTGATGACTTAGGCTATGCTGAATTGGGTGAATTGTTTTGGACTTCTTCCCAAATAATCGAATTGACCAACCCTTCAATGGTAGCACAGACCTACACGATTTCTTTCTCTACATCTGAAAGTTCTGATTGGGTTTCAGAACTGTCTTGTGCGTCTTCGAATTGTGAAGGTCTTCTTGCTTCTGATGATTCGTTATCAATCACACTGAACTTCAGTTATCCGAACTCATCTGTTATGCCAACATATCTTGTGTATGATCTTGAATTAACTCTAGGCGATGAGCAATTTATTGAAACCCATACGCTTTATCCTGAACTGAATTCATCTGTTGGTTCTGAATGGAGTTATCTTCGAACTGAATCAAGTGTGCTCACATGCCTACCAGTCTTCGTTCTAGAGGACATGAGTGGAGTTGCCTCCCTACCGAACCTTGATGCTCAATGGGCATCCTATCTCTGGTTTGATGGTGAAGCGGGCTTGGAGACAGAAGTAGGCTCACAATCAGAATTGATATGCCTTGAGAGTAACGATTACGCTCTAACACATTCCCTAACAACAGAATTGAGTGTTGTTGAACTTGATGGAAATGAGTTCAATGTTGGGTTCAATAAGACGTGGCCGCATGTTGTTTCCGCTTCAGAATCAGGTTGGTTGATTTCTAATGAACTTGGATGGGGTGCTCCATTTGGAAATGATACTGGTTTGCTTTACAGAGAAAATACCAGCTCATGTACAGGTAACGAATTCCTCAGTACGCCCCGCCATTCCAACACAACAAACTGGCCATGGGACATGGGTATGTGGCCCAGTCATAAGATACCTGAGATTGGTGAGAATGAATCACTTCAACTCATATTACCAAGTACCTACTATTACCATTGTAATCTTGAAACCTTAAATCAAACGAGATTCGAAATCCAAGAAGGTCCTGATCTGATTCTCAGGGTTGATGATCAAATTGTGAGGCTTTGGGATGCTCCATTGGAACTAGATTCTGAAAGAGTAGTCTTCTCTCTTTACAACAGTAATAATGAGTCCATACTTCTACGTCATGAGACGAATGGAGACGCTCTATGGGACCTCTCTTCCTTGCCAGATACTCTGCCTCAAGGATGGACAAACATCGATGTCCCATTGCCAATAGGTGGGCTTAACACAGTTCAATTAATTCATCAAGATGGAGCAATAATGGTTCATTTTGGTGGCTATGTGGAGGATTAGTATGCGAATCGCAATCATTGGAACTGGTTCAATTGGTTCCCTTGTTGCAGGGTGCCTTGCTTCAACCAGTTGCGATCTTCTGCTTTATGGAAGGGGACTTCATGCAGCAGAATTAATGGTGAGTGGATT
>DAKQ01000082.1:0-660 GCA_002496635.1 Euryarchaeota archaeon UBA82
CCCTTTTCGAGAAGTAATTCTGCTAGGTATGAACCGTCTTGGCCCGTGATTCCCGTAATGAGGGCAGTCTTTCCGCTCATATCGAATCCTGAACCTTTCCTCTTTTCAAGTCGTCGGAGTTATTTTCCAATGGAATATTCCACATTTATACAAATGTAGAAAAACACAGAGACAATCCCTAGAAGAGTATATCATCTGTATGTTCGAGGGAAATTTATGCTGGTAGTTAACAATTTGACCAAAAGTTTTGGTTCAGGTTCAAACAAGTTACAGGTTCTCAAAGGCGTGGATATGAGCATCAAACAAGGCGAAATGGTTGCCTTAATGGGTCCTTCAGGGTGTGGAAAATCTACATTGTTAAACATCATCGGAGGCCTCCTCTCTGCTGACAGTGGAGAAATCGATCTTGAAGGGCGTAAATACGGCAAGCAGAAACCTTCTGATGTTGTCGATATTCGCCGAAAAGGAGTTGGATGGATTTTCCAAGACTTCCATCTTGTACCTTCACTTTCAGCAAAAGACAACGTTGCTATGGCTCTCGAACTCTGTGGCTACAAAAGCGAAGAAGCTGAAGAGCGTGCAGTTGCCGCTCTGAACGAAGTTGGACTTGGTGATCGAACACACCATATTCCAGATCAGTTGTCAGGTGGTCAACAACAA
>DAKQ01000082.1:960-4677 GCA_002496635.1 Euryarchaeota archaeon UBA82
GGTGGTCAACAACAACGTGTTGCAATTGCTCGAGCGATTGCAGGAAAGCGGTCTATTCTTCTTGCAGATGAACCAACAGGAAACCTCGATATTGCCAGCGGTAAAGAAATCATGCAATTGTTCAAGAGACTGTGTAAAGATGAAGAGAATCCAATTTCAATATTGATGGTTACACACGATCCAGATCTTGCAACACAAGCCGACAGAATGTTGCTCTTGCGTGATGGTAAGACATTCGCAAGCGATATACGAAGTGCTTGGGGAATTGAGGAGGAATGATTCTATGTCTGAAGAAACAGAACAGAAATCCGTTGAATCAAACGAGATCAAAGAGAATGGGCGTCTAGGTACGTTTATTCATCGAGTTAGGGAATTGCCTTCGAATTACAGAATGGCCTTTGTTAGTTCATGGCGAAACAAGGAACGAGGTCTTGCAGTCTTTGCAGGTGTCTTCCTTGCGTCCCTTGTCATCACCACAGTTCTTTCCTATGGTGTTGGTCTGAGCCAAATTTTCCTCGCCACTTCGCTAGAAGGTGAACCTGTTGATGCTAAAATCGAATTCGACCGTAAACCTGCAGAAGGAACTGAGGGTTGGACGAATAATTCCACTGTGATGATGGAAGTTTGTGATGAACTTGTTTCAGACTTTGTGGAATTTACTGACTGTGCCTTAACGTTAGGTCGGCAAGGAATTCATGGCGGTGGTTTCTTCAATGAAGATTTCATTGTAGCGCAGCCTCTTGAAATGCGTTCGATGGAAGCAAATTCGAATCCATTATGGAAGGATATGGCCTTCAATTATCCTGAACTTGAAGATGCAGGTCCTCCAATCTCCGAAATGCGTGGAATTCGATTCATGGGTCCAGGTGCCTTCGATGGTGAATTAGCCGATCGGTTTGGTGCGAACATCATCGATGGGCTTGGTGAGTGGCCTTCGCCAGAAGCGATGGAAGATCAACGAGGATTGATTCTACCATCGAACATTGTTTCAGACGCAAGAGCAAGTGTTGGAGATAGAATTGATTCACTTTCCTTTGTCTATGTCACGCAAACATCCGAAATCGGTTCAGATTCAATCACTTCAGAAAACTGCGCAGGTGAAATCACCAGCGAGACGAATGGGCAAACGTATTGCCGTGAAGAATTTAGAGTCGAAAATCTAACAATCTTAGGTGTTTACGATCCATGGGACTTCGGAAACCCAACACTCCCTCCCAATCCTATATTCGCTTCTCTCACGACGCTATCTGAAGATCAACAACGCTTGCTCATCGACAACGATCATATCTATCTTTCAATGACAGTGAATCGTTCCCTCATCCCATCTTCATCGACAACAGAAGCAGCTGAATGGCTTGAAGACCTTGGCATGAGAGTTGGTGATAAAGAATACGCAAATGGTACAGTGGAGGTGTTTTACTTCGATATCGTGAGTGGAACAATCACGTTCCTGCAAATCTTCCTTGGACTGATTCAAGCCTTTGACTACATCATCATGATTCCAATCGTTGTACTCTCCATTGCAGTATTGATCTACGGATTAGTCCTGAGTCTTGAACAACGAAGGCGAGAAATCAGCATCCAGAGAGTCATAGGTGCTGATACTCAACGGCTAAGTGGCATGGTCTTACTCGAATTGTCCGTGATTGCGTTCGCAGGTTGGGTTGTTGGTTACTTGCTTGCAATGATCGCAGTACCGATTGTCCTCTCTGCGGTAGGATTCTTGGTGTTCTCAGAATTGACAACTACAGTAAATCCTGCTTTGTCCTTCGGAGCAACACTCTTCACAGCATTTGCAACGTTGGGTGTGGCATTGCTCTTCGGACGTAGCCGCACACGTGAATTCATTGAAATGGAAATCGATGAAGGCGTCCGCACAATTTCCAAGAAGCGCCCTCCTCGACGTTGGCTGCATTGGACAATGTTTGCCATTGGTATGCTCTCCTTTACAGACACTGCTCTTGAGCAAAACGGTAGCGAAGATGGTTTGTATTCGAATTTCTTCCTTGAAGGATTATTCGGAATCTTTGGGCCGTTCTTCCTCTGGATTGGTGGCGCTCTTCTTCTCGCTTGGCTCGGTGCCAAAGGCCCTTACATCATGCAGTTTATCTTCGGAAAGACTGCGTTGTTAAAGGATGTGAAGCGTGGATTGAAAGGATCAGGTTCCTCAGAATCCATCAATAGACTCTCGGTCATTATGCTTCTGACGCTCTCCATTGTAACATTAGCAGCAGTTCAAGGCTACACGGGAACACTCGTCGATGAGAGAACTGCTGATGCGAACGTAGGTTCTGAATTACAAATGGTGATGGATGGTCCTCGAAATCAATCTCAAGTTGAAGCAGTTCTTAGCGAATATTATCCTGATGGAGAGATTGTTGCAATGACGGTTCCTCAAATCCTGCTTAGCCCTACAGCAGGCGGTGATACATACCTTACCTATGTTCTCATGAACAACAGTGATGAAGTATTACGTTGGAATGAACAAGCAATTCCCGGTGAAGATTCAGACCCATCTATCTATGATGGCCTCACTTTCTCAGCAGGTGAAGATGCAGCATATGCTCTTGATTTATGGGGCTCAGGCCGACGAAGTAATGATGCAGCAGACATTGTTTTATCCGCCAGTGATTCGCGCTCTGAGGTTATCAATTTCACCAACATTGATCTCATCCCCGTTGAGACGAATGCTTCACTAGAAGAGCGAATAGCCATTCTCTTCGCTTACTCATTGATGATGGAAATTGACCTAAGTGGTATTGATTTATCCAATGAAGATCTCACGAATCGAGACTTTGGACGAACTAATTTCATGAATACAGACCTAAGCGGTGCAAATTTATCAGGTGTAAATTTAAGCGAATCTCTCTTTATTGACACCGATATTTCGGGTACAAACTTTTCTGGTGCTAATTTGGAAAACGCAATTTTCTTCGATACCGCCTCAATAATTTTCCTTCCTGAAAATGCAACATTTGCTAATGTTACGGAGAAAATTGGTCTTTACGATTTCAGCGTAACTGGAGACACTGACGGAATGACATGTCCTAACGGAGAAACAGCACCTGATGCTAATTGTACTCGATTTACTCTATTCCCTGAATTGCTTCGACCGTTCTTAATGGAGCAAGCTGATTTCGAAATCACGTCAACTCAAAGTGAGTTGAGATACTTGGGCGTACACACCTACATTCCGGGTGTTCCGAGTGCCAGCATGGCGTCCTCTCTCATCATTTCCGAAGAATCTTGGAGAGCATTTGTTGGAGATGAGAAGGCGGACACACACAATTCGACAACATGGATTTTCCACCTCCCAGATATCAGTGGAGATGAGTTGAAAGCACTTGCATCAGTTATCGAAGCAGATTCTCGAGTTTCAAGCACAAACGATTGGAAAACAGCTCACGAAGCCGTTGAGCGAGATGGTGGTTTGATCTTTGGAACACCTGGGCTTCTCTCATTACAATTCGTTGTTGCGAGTATTGCAGCTGTAGCATCAGCCTTCGTTTTCTTATCTTTGGTTCTCACGCAACGTCAAAAGGAATTAGCGATTCTCCAAGCGATTGGAGCAAGTCCAAATCAGATTATACGACTCGTTCTGTTTGAGATTCTATCAATTGTCCTCGTATCGATGTTGCTCGGAATCATCCTTGGAATTGGCGTCGCTTTCTCCTTTAACGGATTCTTCGATGTCTTTGGATTCATCTTCCAGATATT
>DAKQ01000082.1:5066-6004 GCA_002496635.1 Euryarchaeota archaeon UBA82
TCTGTTTTCGTAGCGGTCGTTCTCGCATTGGTCGTAACAACACGTCGAGCACTTAGCGCTGATCTTGCAAGTGTTCTCAAGGGGGAGTGAAGTATGTCGGATATTACAAAGAAAAGCATTCTCGAAGCAGATGGTCTGTATCACGTGTATGAATCCAAAGCTGAAGATGGAAACGTCGTCGCTTTGCGAGGTTTGTACATCAACATGAACGAAGGTGAAGCAGTTGCGGTTGTAGGACCTTCTGGGTCTGGAAAATCAACGCTTCTGAAATGTCTTGGAGGATTGATGAAACCAAGTGCAGGTTCAGTAACGCTTGATGGAAACAACATGACCCGACTGAAAGGAAAAGAGTTGGTACGATTGCGTCAAAAGACAGTCTCCTTCATTTTCCAAGAAGGGAACCTATTGCCTCATCTCAATGCAAGAGACAATGTTGCTGAACCGTTACGAAATCAAGGTGTTCGTTCGAAAGAGGCACTGAAAAGAGCAGATGAAATGCTTGAACGGTTGAGTATGCCTCACAGAGCGAGAGCATTACCAAAGATGCTCAGTGGTGGTGAGCAACAACGTGTTGCAATTGCACGTGCTCTTATCACAAATCCACGCCTCATCTTGGCTGATGAACCTACAGGTGCACTCGATCCTGTTACTGGCCGAGCAGTTCTCGATATTTTCAAAGAATTGAATGAAACTGAAGGTGTTTCGTTCCTTATTGTAACACATTCAAAGGAAGTCGCTGCATTTGCTAACCGAAGTCTTGAACTTCGAGATGGGCGATTCGTTGCAGAGCATGGAACTGAAATCGATGTTGAGGATTTGACTGAAGGACGTGAACTTCTCATTGATGACTTAGGAACTGTGACCTTACCTCCAGACTTGCTTGTTCGAATTGGAGGCTCTGGCCGCTATTCTGTTGCACTTGCTGAGAGTGGAATGCT
>DAKQ01000132.1 GCA_002496635.1 Euryarchaeota archaeon UBA82
TTTGGAGCCGTTTGCGAGTCACTAAGTGCTTCTGCACCTAATCGCCATGGATAGAACGAACCAAGAACTGCTGCTTGTCGAAACGTCTTGCCTTTCGCCCATGGTAATCCATCAGCACGTAGAATGGACTGTGCTGCTCTATCAGTCAGATCTAGCCCAACAGCAATCGCTTCAATATCGCCATGTTGATTCAATCGAGCAACACATTCAGTCTCAATATGTACTTCTCCTGGATGCGTCGAGACATGTAGTTCACTGGATTCGGTTCGGCAACCATCTGGTTTAACGAAGAAAATAGGTTCACTTGGAGCTTCGTTACCTAATTCTTTTGCGTGGGCTTCGAAGGTTCGGATGGTGCACCAGACGGCCATGAAAATGCCACAAGTTGGCAGTTCTTGAAGGCGAAGGGTGAAACATATCAAACGATTGGAGGGTTCATGGGCAAAGAATTCCAAATCAAAAAGCGACGACCTGTTCGACGAAAGAACATCGCTCCTTTGCTCAAAGACTTGGAAGAAGCATTGGATATTGACCTCAATGTTGACGGTGGTTTTCTTGAAATGGCAACCTATGGTTCATGGCAACTCGTCTTTGTCGATAAGATCGCTAAGACCATCGAAATCAGCGATGATGAAGGTCAGCGTTGGGCGTTTCTCACACTTCGTGGATTCCTTGAACATCCTGATGCAAAGCGTTGGGTTGCTGTTGATCATGGTGCAATTCCATTCCTGATGAATGGTGCAGATTGTATGGTCGCTGGTGTTCATGCTGCTGATGAATCCATCGAAGTTGGCGATTTGGTCTGGATTCGAGATAAGGAACATGGACGCCCACTAGCATTAGGATGGGCAACCATGTCTGGTACAGAAATGGTCGAATCAGCCAAGGGAAAGGGAATCAAGACCCTTCACTGGGTTGGCGATGAGCTTTGGGATATGGAGCCATAGAGAGAAAGTGAAAAAGATAAGCGGAACTTAGGCTCATCTCATGCGAACCGTTTTGACGCTGATGCTCGTTGCGCTTCTTGCTGCTTGTGGCACTTCGGTGACTGCTGGAACTGCTGGCGAAGATAATGGCCCAAATACCGATGAAACACCGTTCTCATCCTATACTGCAACGTCACCTTCAGTCTCTGGAGATACGTGGTCATTGACTGTGGTCATGGATCAAGATGCGAGTGACAACAACACAACCTTCGAAATCACCACACAAATCTGCCTCAATTCTGGTGTATGCGATCCACCTGTTGTCCAACAAGTTACGGTTGAGGATTTGACCCACACAACCTCACTTACTCCTCCAGAAGACCATTCGTATGTCAACTGGCGAGTCAAGGCCATGTACGAAGATGACACAACTGAATACTTCCCTCAAGGCGCATGGTACACAGTTTGGTCAAGTTGCTACCAATCCGATGGCGTCTACTACGGCGTTGATGCTGATGGAGACAGTTGTGCCGAAGAAGAGGATGAAGGCTTCTTGCCTGGATTTACACTTGTTCCTGCACTTACAGCAGTTGGCCTTGCAATCGCTCTAGTACGACGCGATTAAGCGGTTGTAAACTCAACGAGTCGCTCAAGGAAGCGACGATGTTCACTGCCCCACATCTGTAGTATCACTGAGAGGCTTGATCGGTCATCATTGAGGCGCCCTTCAACGAATCCAACCCGGTCAAGATCGCTATGAACAAGTGGAAGATGATCATGGTCGATGTTGATGAGTAAACCTTCTTCATGTTTGGTTATGCGTGTTGCATGATAGATTATGCTATCTTCATCGATGTCGAATTTAACGCGCCTTGACGAAAGGAATGCTTCAACTCCAGAGAACAGTGCTTCTACGTCAATATCCATCCCATCCATCTCAGCTCCGTAAGAAGCAAGAAACGGTAGGTCGGTTGCGTTCTGTTCCATCAAATGATCAAGGCCACGAGGAATCTCTTCATCGGTCATACTAACCCTCCACAGCAGAGAGTTTCGTCCAACCAACAACGCGTCCATCGCTTGCATCTACGGCTACAGCGAAGGTATGTTCCCACACCCCTTCTGTCCATGTTCGAGAAATATCGAGTGTGGTTGCACCAACGGACGTATCGGTAAGTTGGCCAAGAAGATCGTTAGCACCGTTACCAGGAACTGCAACAAGAATACCAAGACGAGATTGTGAGTAGAGGTTGCCATTGCCATCGTAGACACCATCGACACCAGTCAAAGCAGGATAACGAGCCGTATCGCTCAACCGTGCTTCAACGGTTGAAACGTTTGCAACTGCAGGAATTGCTTCTCGATTGTATGAAACGACTTCATCGTAGGATCCTTTGTCCAGATAGGTACAGGTTTCAGAGGTTGGTTCACCACTTAATTCAAACAAGACCCATCCTGCAGTATCGTCTGCAGCAACCCAAGAAACGTTCCACTTCGTAGCAGTTCCACTTCGATCATCAATGGCTCTCCAAATGTAGCCACTGTTATCCAAGGCTGCATTTGCACCTGATGCTTGCCCTCCAATGTAATCGAAACATTGCATCGCCTTCTCAAGCGTATGGGCTCGATATTCGGATTTATCTGGAGGATGAATGCCTTCTTGAGCAGCCCAATCCTCTTGCAGTGAATCATCGATTGCGAGCAGATTTGCCCGTGGCCGAATACTGTAATCCTTACCAAGATCAAGAACCTTTGAACCACGAGTCAATTTGGTTGATTTGAATGCATGATGAAGTTCAAGTTCACCTTCTGGGAGTACATAATCACCAAATGCTTCTGAAAGCGGAGAACAAGAATCTTGGAGAGATCCATCGTTGGAAATGATGACGTCAACCGTCTGTTGAGTCGCCCATGGATTGTTCTCTTCGGCCCAAATCTCCATCGTTGCAGATCCAAGACACAGACTTTCGATATCGACGTGCGTCGCTGAAATCTTCCATGCCTTATCGTCGCCGAGTGTATCAGCGCCTACGACTCTCCATCGCCATCCTAGCCGCTCTCCAGATGCACCTTCTTCGATAACATCGTTGCCAAAGAGTTCTTGCAATTCAATCGGTTGAAGCATTAAGGAAACGCCAGGTAAGAAGACATCAAGTGAACCCAACAAACCACCCACATCGAAAGTCGTAGCTGATCCTTCGTACGGTTTGTTGTCCACGGTTGCAGAGAATTCGAATCCGGTTGACATCGTCACTTGTTCACGTAATTCCACGTGTCGTCGAGTGGTCAGAACCGCCTCACCAGGGGAGGATGGGCTGCTTGAAGCATCTGGGCATGAACCCGAATTAAGAATCGAATAGGTACTTCGTCCAACATCCAAATCATCCAAATCGTATGTATTGGTCATTTCAACCGCAAGCCAATCATTGCTTCCATAGGCACCACGTGTTCGTACAGCACCAAGCAAATTTTGTGATGATTCGCCAAAGAGTTCATCTGGCTCTCCTTCACTAATTGCAATCGTACCTCTTCCATTGTAATCCAAGAAAACTCGGCAATAGTCTTCTTCAGTGTCAAGGAAACTAAACACCAAATCAAGGAATCCTTCGCTGGCCATGATAGCAGGGCGCTCGCCTGCTCCGCCGGTGATTGTGTACTCCATTGTATCGCCATATCGAAGAGGATCTGCTGTGAACGGTTCAAGTTCAGAGTTGATGTACCACCATCCAGCTGCACCTACGAACAAAGCAACGATCACTACTGCAATGACCTTTGGTTGCTTGATCATATCAAACAGCGTGGCCGCATCTTGTCGCTTAACCGCAACTGGAGTAAACACTTCAGGTTCTTCTTCAACTTCCTCAGGTTCGTCAAAGACAAGGTCAGCATCGAGAACTTCTGCATCAAGAAC
>DAKQ01000054.1 GCA_002496635.1 Euryarchaeota archaeon UBA82
TCTTTCTTCAGTTCAGTTTGAAGGAACACTGTTTGATTCTGATCCCCGCGGATTGCGTCTTTCAATGGCATTGCAAGATGCGAGTTCCAATTTCAATGCAAATGCTCCGTGCCGTATGGCACTTATTGCTACATCTTGGGCTGAGTTTGAAAAGAGGAAGACACTTGCCTTGAGTTCCCTTTCGGACAAAGCCAAATGGGGTTTCCTGCAAGCACAAGGCATTTTGGTGAGTGACGAAGCAAGTCTCCCAAGCGATGCGAAAATCGCTCATATGTACCCCGGTCAAGGATCTCAGTATGTTGGAATGACAACCGACCTTTTCAATCGATATGGCTCTGTACAAGACGTCTGGGATGCATCGGATTCAACAATGGTTGAGGTTCTCGATGGAGAAACACTCTCCTCATTCGTTCTGAGAGAAGGTCTGGAAAAGGAAGAACGAATAGCGGCTGAGCATAAACTCAAGCAAACTGAATACACACAACCTGCAATGTTAACTGCAGATTTAGCCATAGAGCACGCTTTGAATGCATATGGGCATCATCCAGATATGGTTGCAGGCCACTCATTAGGAGAATACGCTGCCCTCATGGCATCTGGAATTCTCAACATGGATGGGGCGCTACGAGCAGCTGCGGCCCGGGGGACTGAAATGGGTTCTGTTGAAATCGATGATAAGGGATTGATGGCAAGCGTCACTGCTCCATACGAAGACGTTGATCGTATTCTTTCCTCTTCGGATGGCTATGTGATAGCCGCAAACAAAAATTCGCCAAAGATGACAGTTATTGCAGGTGCTACAGATGCTGTTCAAAATGTCATGAAGGTCTTTGAAGAAGAAGGATTCAATTGTGTTCCATTAGCAACGAGCCATGCTTTCCACTCAAGTATCGTTGCTCCAGCAAATGAACCGCTACGCCGATTCCTATCCTCTCTCGAAATTAATTGGCCTAAAATTCCAATCACTGCAAACGTTGATGGAACCTTTTATCCTACTGAAGGACCTGATGCGAAAGAAGGAATTTTGGCAAAACTCGCTCCACAAATGGCTTCCTCCGTAGAATGGACAAGCCAAATCCAGACGATGTATGCCTCAGGCGCTCGTATCTTTGTTGAGGTCGGGCCAAAGAGAGCATTGACAATGTTCGCCTCTCAAATTCTTGAAGATCAGCCTCACCTTGCAGTGATGACAAACCACCCCAAACAAGGAGGTATAGCATCATTCCTTACTGCAATAGGGGCTTTAGCCGTAGCAGGACGTCCGCCTAAGCGAATAGAAGCCGAATCATCAGTGTTCTCAGAAGCTTTCAGAGCAGGGCCTATCGAAGCTCATTCAGCGATAGAGGTTCCAGTTCGTTCCAGTCAAGAAGACCTTCGAATCCGTGCACGTCCTCTTCCATCAAAAGGCGGCGCCATGCCGACTGTATCCGCTCCTACTTCGACCACAGTTCAAGTTGTCAAAGAAACAACAGTTGCTGATTACATTGGTGATCGAATTGCAGCGCATTGTGGCTATCCAGCAATGTTCTGCCAAGGAATGGTCAATCTAAGGACGGGGCTTGGGCTTTCAGAGTCCTCTATTCAAACCATTATTGTAGGAATACGAAATGAAGCTAAAACAGATTCTGAAGTTGATGTTTCAAGTGCTGAAACAGCAGCAGATCTAGAACGTTGGGTTCGTGAAACACCTCAAGGGTGGTCTCCTCGAGTTCACCTAACTTCTACGCAAACGAGTACTCAAGTCCAATCCGTAGCAGTTCATGATCCATTGATGCAACGACGTTCTGATCCGTATGTTGTTTCTGGCATCTCTCTTGGTCTTCCAGGTGGAGAGAAGGTCTTCGACGAGGATGTTTTCGAACGCTTAGTGCGTGGGGAAACCTGTATTCAAGAAGTCTCAGATGAGTACAAGCAACGCCTCCTCGACAAGAATATTACACGCCTGATAAAAGGCCGAGATGGCTCTGTAAACATGGAGCAAGCAAAGGTATTTGGCGACATACCACAACTTGCAGGAGTGAAAGCAGCCTTCGATTTAGCAGAAGAATTTGGCGTTGATCCAAAACTTGTACTGGCGTGGGATATCACCACTCAACTTGCTATGGGTGCAGGCCTTCTTGCACTACGTGATGCAGGAATTCCACTTACTCCAGAGGAACAAATTGGTAAAGGTGGTCTTCGGTTAATACGTAACTGGCAAGTCCCTTCAGTTCATAGAGACAGAACAGGAATCGTCTTTGCATCCTGTTTCTCTGGAGTGCAGATGGCTATGAAGCATGCCAAGTCAGATGGCGACGATGGTGAAGGCAAATTCGATCGAAGGTATCTTTTCCAAATTTTGACCATGGGTCATTCACAATTTGCTCAATATACAGGTATACGAGGTCCAACGACTACAATCAACCTCGCTTGTGCTTCCGCAACCGGTGCTTTCCAAATAGCAGAAGACTGGCTTGCGAACGATCGTGTTGACCGTGTTGTTATCCTTTCTGCTGATGACGTGACAGGTGATGACCTATGGGAATGGATTGGAAGCGGATTTGCAGCTTCTGGAGCAGCATCAACAAGCAATGTCGTAGAAGATGCTGCATTACCATTCGACAAGCGTCGAAATGGCCTGGTTCTCGGCATGGGTGCAGCTGCATTCGTTGTCGAAAGAAAGAGCGAAGCAGAACAACGAGGCGTCCAACCAATCGCTGAATTGCTTGGTGCAAAGACAGCGAATTCCGCATATCATGGAACTCGTCTTGATGTTGAACACGTCGCTGAAACGGTTGACGCCTTTGTCGGAGAGATGGAAGAAAAGTGGGGATTAAATCGCCACCAAATCGCAAAGGAATTGGTCTTCTATTCACATGAAACATACACACCTGCTCGTGGAGGCAGTGCGCAAAGTGAAGTGCGTGCACTTCGAAAGACGTTTGGTGACAGTACGGATGAAATGGTTATTGCTAACACGAAAGGATTCACTGGGCATCCTATGGGTGTAGGGATTGAAGATGCAAGTATGTTCTATGGACTGATGAATAAGAGAATTCCTCCTATTGCGAATCACAAAGTTCTGGATGAAGAGCTTGGTAATCTCAATCTTTCAAAGGGAGGAGATTACTCAGATTTGAAATATGGAATGCGTTTTGCAGCTGGCTTTGGTTCACAAATCGGACTCTCTATGGTACGTTCATGGCCTATTGTTGGGGAAAGAATCGATGGGAAGCGTTTGCTTGCATGGTGCCGCAATCTATCCAATAATGACGATATTCAACTTCGTGTCCTCGATAATAAATTGGTTGCATATGTCGAGGGCGATAACAATCTCCATGGCGGGATTCAAGGTGATGTGTACGAAGTGACGGCACCATTCGAAGGGCTTCCCTCAGAAGTAGAGGCACCTGCTGAAGAGCCAAAAGCACCTGTTCAGGTTGAACCTGTGGTTGAGCCAACACCAGAACCCACTCCTCCAATGCCAAGCACTCCTGCTCCAGCAGCGAGTAGAGATATGGTTCAAACTGTGATCGATGTCGTGGTGAAACACACGGGATACCCTGCTGACTTCGTAGAACTCGATCAAGATCTCGAAGGCGAACTTGGAATTGATACGGTCAAGCAAGCAGAAATCATGGTCGATATCCGTCAGCATTTCGCTCTCCCAGTTGATGAATCGTTCATCCTCTCTGATCATCCTACACTGAATCACATGATTGGTTACATACAGAATATGCAAGGAGGTGAAGCACCAGTGGTTGTTGCAAAACAAACGGTTTCAACAGCAGTTGTTGAAGCAGAACCAACACCACCTGAACCTGTTGCTGAACCAACACCTCAGAAAACGGTTGCAACAACTTCAGATTCAGAAATGACTCAACAAGTGATTGATGTTGTTGTAAAGCATACAGGCTATCCTGCGGATTTCATAGAATTAGACCAGGATCTAGAAGGTGAACTTGGAATTGATACGGTCAAACAAGCCGAGATTATGGTCGATATCAGGACATTGTTCGCATTACCGGTTGACGAAGATTTCCTCCTTTCCGAGCATCCAACTCTCAATCACATGATTGGATATATTGTGAAGATGACAGGAGGTTCTCCATCAGTATCTGTAAGTCCTCAAGCCATATCAGAAGCACCTAATGTTGCAGAAGGCGTTGAATCACCTTCACAAACTGCGCCATTGGTTCAGGATGCGAATATTGAATCCTCTTTGATTGAAGTTGTTGTGAAACATACTGGATATCCAGCAGATTTCATTGAAATGGATCAAGATCTAGAAGGTGAACTTGGAATTGATACGGTCAAGCAAGCCGAGATTATGGTTGATGTACGGGAGATTTTCTCTCTTCCAGTCGATGAGGATTTCCTTCTTTCAGACCACCCTACACTGAATCATTTTGTTGGTTACATCGTGAAGATGAAAGGCGATCAACCTGAACCACAAACAACAGCACCTGTTGCAGAGGAATCCGCTGTCACACCAGTTCCTGCGCTTGTAACTCCAGACGATGCAGGTTGCCGACGTTGGCAGGTAGAGGTTGAAGAGGCAGAAACGATTGCAGATCGCCTTTCTCTTGAAGGAACAGTCGTAATCACTGATGATGGATGGGGAATTGCAGAAGCACTCTGCTCACGATTAGAAACTCGAGGCTTATCCACCATCCGTGTTGGATTTGAAGCGGGTATTCGCGATGTGTCAATTCAAACCGAACAAGGACGAACAGTGCATCGAGGTGATCCTGGAAACAGCGAACATCTCGAGGCGATTACTTCCGCTTTATCCGATGTTCAATTAGCAGGTCTGATACATCTTGCACCAATGAAACTCGCATCTGCGAAATGGTCTGAAGATGCTACACCATCTTCTCAAGTAACGCTCTCAGCTCATGGCTGGTTTGGATTACTCAAGGGATTAGATGCTAAGTTTGCAACTCTTTCCAATGGATTAATCGCTAGCGTGACTGCAATGGATGGACGACATGGAACGCTCGGAGAGCGTTTCAATTCGATTCAATGTGCTGCTTCAGGCGTTACGAAATCCTATTCATTTGAACAACCACAATTACGTTCTCGTGCCTTGGACGTTCATCCTGAATTGATCTTCAATGCAGTACAAGCGGCTGAACTTATTGAAAACGAACTGTTCAATTGTGGAGGCGATGTTGAGGTTGGTCTTGACCGAGACAAGCGTCGTTGGATATTAGCAGCGTTTGCAGAAGATGTTGTAGGCGATGTCGAACCATTGCAATCGGATGACGTATGGCTTGTTTCTGGCGGCGGCTCTGGCGTAACTGCTGCATGTATGATCGGCGTTGCCAAAGCGAGTGAGAGTGCTGGAGCAGCATTCCATCTGCTTGGTCGCTCTGTTCTTATCGAAGAAACTTCAGAATGGCTGGATTGGTCAGAAGAAAAGTTGGCAGAAGAGAAAATGTCTCTGCGTCAACGATTGATTGATGCTTCAGAATCTGGTAAGATTACGATGGTTGAATGGAATCGTGCGTGGCAGAAATTCACACGAAGCAGAGATGTCTATCAAACGCTTTCAGAAATAGAGATCACTGGAAATAGAGCATTCTATCATTCCATTGACGTAACAGATATCGATGGACTACGTGCACTGGGAGCATCTCTGCCTCAACCGATCACCGGTCTTGTACACGGCGCTGGGCTTGAAGATTCCAAGCTTGTTGGGGACAAATCATGGGATACATTTGACAATGTTGTTCGAGTTAAGATTGATGGATGGGCTGCATTAATGGGTGCGGTAACATCATCGAATGGAAGCTTGAGATTTGCAAGCGCATTTACATCAGTTGCTGGACGATTCGGAAATGGTGGCCAAACAGACTATGCTGCTGCAAACTCAATACTTGATGCAGAGATGGCACGCCTTACCGCTAAAGGCGACTGTCGTGCGGTTGCTATTGGATGGACGGGATGGAGAGATGTCGGAATGGCAACTCGAGGTTCAATTGAAGCAGTCTTTGAAGAAGCAGGTATTGAAACCTTACCAGTTGAAACTGGTGTTCAAATCTTTGTAGACGAGGCATTACGAGGTGGAAAGCGCAGAGTCATAGCCTGTGGCTCTCTAGGCCTTATGGACCGATTCGACTCATTTAGAGAGGCTCCATTGATGCTCTCTGGAGACATGGCTTCTCTCATAGCAGATCCTTCACGGTTCCCGTTTATTGACAAGGTTCTTTCCGTTGATGAAGAACATTCGATGATGACCCAAAGTACACTTTCTGTCGCAGATCATCCATTCTTATCGGATCACGCCATCGATGGCGTACCCTATCACCCTGGCGTAATGGCACTGGAGATGTTTGCTGAAAACGCCCTTTTGCTTTGCCCACATACGTGTCTTGCTGGATTCGAAGATGTCAAGTTCGGTTTACCTGTGAAAATTATGAAGAGTTCGATGACAGTACGAGTTCTTACTGAAGTTATCCGTACAGAGGAAGGCGTTTCTTGGGCATCATGTACACTCGTATCCGATTTGACCAATTCAGACGGTGTCGTCTTCGGTGAACGTGAACATCATCAAGCAACAGTTCGCCTTGTAACAAAGTCCGATGATTTGAGCGGATTCTTGGAAGGAGAGATTACAGCACTTCCATCCATAGGAATACCACCACAAGGACGACTTGAACATCATGCCTCCTTCATCTATCTGAGATATTTCCATGGGCCTCGTTTCCAATCACATGGCGGTGTCTTACGAGGTGTAGGCGACTCAGAGCAGCCCGGTGTAGATGGTATCGCATTGATGCGCCATCAACTCCCCGCAACTGATCAATTCGCCCTTGAACGTGATGGAGAAGAAGTTCTTCTCGAGGCTTTACCGATGCTCATTGAAGCAGGTTTCCAGAATGCTGGTCTTGTCGCCATGGAATCAGAAGGCTTCAGCAGTCTACCAGTTGGAATTGAATGGTCTACAATGCTACGTGTCCCTGAAAAGGACGAGAAGTTGCGACTACGTTCAGTTCGAACTC
>DAKQ01000032.1:0-4293 GCA_002496635.1 Euryarchaeota archaeon UBA82
CGATCGATAACGTACGGACATTCTTTCGCAAGTTGAAGGAGCGTATACTTTACGTGATCAATATCTTCTCGGTAATCGACTCCTACGTCAAGAACGACCGATATACGACGAGCTATTCCATCCCCGCCACCTCGTGCGTGATTGATGACTTTTGATTGAACCAAGGTATTGTTAGGGATAACAACCAAGCGCTCATCTCTGTCGAGAACTTTAGTGGATAGGATACCTACGGAAACCACAGAACCCAGAGTATCTTCAACCTCAATACGGTCACCAACCTCGAATGGTCTGTCGATTGAAAGTAGGAAAGAGTTGACAATGTTTCCTAAAGTCTGTTGGACTGCTAATCCGATAATCAAAGAGAATACCGCTAACGAAGCGAGAATTCCCAACAATTCTATATCGAGTTGATCCAATGCGAAATACAGACCAGCAAACCAAACAACTGCTCTGAGGAAGAAGACGATAATGGAATTGCTTCCAGATACGGTTACACTTCCTTGAGAACTAAAACGATCCATCAATACTGGAATGAGATGCTTGATTGAAACGCTGAGTATAGATGCGCTTAGTATGACATAGAAAGCAGCAAACATTGGTTCTGTCGTATCGAATGTTGTCCCGTCAGTTCCAAGAATCCATCGAATTGTCAGTTGAGTACCAAGAGCGAAAATGAATGCATAGGTTCGATTAGCGAGCGGGCGATGCAGATGGTCATCCCAATCAGCTTCTGTTGCAGTTACAAACCTCCACCAAGGTCGAATGACAAGGTACTTTGCGACCAAGATCCCGAATAAAATTAAACCAAATGCAATCGCAAGTCGAATGTAATTGTTGAAAGCATTTACATCATCAATGTAGCCTTGTATGTCCATCTTGAAGACTTCCTTATTCAAAACGGCTCCTATAGACATATAAAAGCATGATACCTATGATGACTATTTTGCTGGAGCAAGAGTTATCAAAAAAGAGCATAATTTGGCAAAAAGAGAGAGACAACATCAAAGAGTCAATCGATGAGAGATGGGCATGTCGGAACACATTGCTAAGCCAACCAACATTAATTTCATCAATTCTTCATTTTTAATAGGAACACCGATTTTAGCCCTGACGTCACTCGTTTACTATTCGATGAATTATGGCATCGCATGGTTCGAACCTGTTATTTTCTTCTTCTTTTATTTTGCATCAGGATTGTCCATCACCGCTGGATACCACAGATTGTTTAGTCATCGCACGCACAAGGGCGAGTGGCCACTTCGTTTATTCTATGCTCTTTTCGGAGCAGCAGCATTTCAAAATTCTGCCATCAAATGGTGCAGCGATCACAGACGCCATCATCTCAAGACCGATGAAGAAGAGGACCCTTACTCAGTGACCCGCGGATTCATGTGGGCTCACATTGGATGGGTCATGGTCGATGAAGGCGATGAAATTGTAGAGCATGTCGAAGACTTGCAAGCGGACAAAATCTTAGCATGGCAAGATCGCCACATTTTCCTAATCGGGTTCCTTGTTGGAATCGTTTTACCAGGCCTAGTAGGATTTGCCTTGCTCGGAAATATTCACGGTCTGCTCGGGGGGATGATCTACGGTGGATTCCTGCGTGTTGTCATCGTTCATCACGCAACGTTCCTCATCAACTCTGCAGCCCATACATGGGGCACACAACCGTATTCAACAGCAAACACTTCGAAAGATTCACCACTGCTTTCTTTCTTCACATTCGGAGAGGGGTACCACAACTTCCATCACACGTTCCAAGCTGATTATCGCAATGGACATCGATGGTACCATTGGGACCCATCAAAGTGGTTGATTCAATGTGCATCTTGGATTGGATTGACAAAGGATCTTCACAAGATTCCTGACAAATCAATCGAATCACGACGTATGAAGACGACCTTCGAGCGTAAAGCGAAGGGAGTATACATTGAAAGTGATTATCAGGAGAAACTGACTGCCTGCATTGCGCAACTTCGGAAAGGATTCACTGACCTAATGTCGCGCAGAAAGGAATACAAACAAGCCAAGAAGTCGAAAAAAGAACAGAGTAAAAGCAATTGGAAATCAATGAAAGAATCTCACAGGATGAGAATCAAACAGTGCAAGATGAAGATTGCTGAGGCACGTATTGAATTCAAAGCACTCATGAAATCTATGAAGCAGAAGGGAAGTACGAAACCTGTTTCTGCTTAACCTTCAGACTCAATACGCTCAACAGCGACACACGGAATGGTGTGTAAGCAATCTTTGTTCAATTCCATATCGGACGGTTCGATTAGAGGTTGCAGTTCACCCATGCCCTCCAAAAGGCTTGGACCTGCAGCAAGATAGTAGACCGAGCCAAGTCCATCTCTTGAATTCTCAGCGCTTGAGTTCGGGTTTGTTGCGCACTCACCTGTGCATCCATCTGCAAAAGCAACGTAGACACGTCCTTCTCGATCAATATGCAAATCATTGAAATCCAGTAAATTGCGATTGGAACCACCAATGTCACGGCAGTCCCCTGAATTCAAACAAATTGATCCTCGCTGCACAGGGTCATCAGTAACCTTGTAGGTATGGAAAACGGGATTATCATCCAGAGCATTGAGACTGTATGTAATGTAGAGATGGTAGGTTGCATTGTTTGGTGCATAGTGTGCATTACCATCCCATGGATTCCCGTCTAGATCAGATTGATTCAACATTTCTGAATTCTCGCTTCCAAGATAGGTTATAGCAATCCTTCCGGGATCACCTGCATCGGTTTGAGGAAATACCGTAGAGATTACTTGATTTGGAGAAATTCGAATACTTTCCTGCTCCCAGGTTTCCCCAGAATCGATTGAACGTGACATGTAAATCCCTTCATCAGCGCCTGTCCAAACGTGATATGCATTGGAAGAAGTGTCTGTTGAAACCTCTGAATTCTTTCGAGGATTAGGCGTCCCTACGTCTTGACCCATAGATTCTTCAAACCAAGAAAACCCATTGTCTTTCGATATGATGACCGTAGGAGTTTCGACTCTTGGCGTCACATACACGGTTCCGTCAGGTGCTGTTGAAATTGCTCCATGGAGACCACCATTGGTTGTGGCGAGACCAATAATTTGGCCACCTGCCTCAAATGTTGCACCACCGTCGAAACTGGTGAAACAGAAAATTCCTGCAAGTTTATTGTAGCAATAATACACCGCTGTCTCATAGAAACTTCCTGTGAATTGACCCAACGCTCCATAGCCTGAACTAGTCCATGGCCCACTTGCAAGTTTGATGTGATCATTGATGGGAGTGGTTCCTGAGTCATGCGGATTACCCAACCAAGATTCACCATCATCATCACTCCAACAAATCCATGATGTCTCAAGACCGATCATTTGAACATTGAAAATTCGATCTGTAATTGGATCAACCCAACCATAGGGATCGCTTGTTGTTGGAGAACATTGTACTGGGTCTTGAGTCTCTTCCCAAGCCACACCACCATCACAAGACCGCATAACTTTCTCCATTGCAATGAAGAAAATACATCCACTTGATGTGATTCCAATACTCGGTTCTTTTCCTGTTTCACCAACATTACTGAACTGGAATGTCATCTCAAGGGGAGCAGCATTTGTAGCATCTCCATTTTTGTCGGTGATGAAGTAATTGGTGTCAATTTCAACCTCAGGTTCTTCCACTTCGACGACTTCTTTATTTCCAAAACATCCAGAAAGTGAAAGTGTCAACATTAGGAACGCCAACAGTATTGCTAGGCTACGCATGGGAAGACGTCACAAGGGTCACATAATGACCTTCCGATAGACAATTATCGTGTTTTCTCACTCATTTATCTGAAAATTCGTTGAACTCTTCGAACGAAGGTGCTACCGTTGGACGATTTTCAGGCTCGCTTTTGTTGAACTCATCTTGTTGCTGTATCCAGTCTTTTCCGAGACCATCTGAATCCGATTGTGAGCGACCTTGAATAAACAGTACAAGCAACCCAATTATGGCTAAGCCAAGTGCAATTCTCCAGCCGAGGTCAAACAATGAATCCATTCCAGCTTGTTGTGGAAACCAATCATTTGAATCAGCCACGCCATCTCCATCACTGTCGTATTTGGCATTCTTATCGAAGGGGAATACATCTGCATTGTCACCTAATCCATCACCATCCGAGTCAAGCCATTCAAATGCACTGTCTGGGAAGGCATCAGCATTATCCCCCACACCATCAAAATCTGTATCATAACATTCTTTAGCATCAAATGGCCAAAGATCTTTGTTATCACCACAACCATCGCCATCAGAATCAAGCCATTC